>JAFQIQ010000119.1 GCA_017397445.1 Lachnospira sp. | reverse complement strand
GTTAAGGAAGAAGGTAATAAGAAGCCCGGCTTTGGCGCATATGCCACAACTGCCATGTTTGTGGGGCTATGTGCGGCATATATCGGCTCGTATATTGGTAAGGCAGCTATGAAAGATGGCAGGGATTTGATGCCGATTATAGTTGCGGCTATCGCGGCAGTGTTTATGGGAATATTTGAATTTTTCATACAGAAGAAGCGGGTAGTGGTGCTTGAGAATTTCAGTCTTGCAGTAAGTATGCTGCTTGCCATGGCGGCAGCAGTGTGTTTACAGATGTTGATGTAGGAGGTGTCTTATGGTTATAGAAGATAGAGAAAAGTATGTAAAGCAGTATAATGACAGTCTCCACAGAATAGGAAGAATAACTTCAGTTCTTATGATAATCTTTCTTATAGCAGTACCATTTGCTATAGGTTTTATTAATCACGTAAGTCCTGACCCTACAGGATTTGCAAGTGGAATTGCAAAGGTGGGGATAATATATATTCCTGTGGCAATTGTAGAATTTTTGGTATATTCTCCCATGCTTGGGGCCGGTGGAAGTTATCTGTCATTCATAACAGGTAATGTTACGAATATGAAGATACCTTGCGTTATGAATGCGAAAGATATAGCCGGAACAGAGGATGGAACGCCGGAACACGAGATAATTTCTACAATAAGTGTTGCAACAAGTGCCATAACAACCACGCTGGTTATTGTTGTGGGAGTGGTGCTTCTTGTACCGTTGCAGCCGGTGTTAAACAGTGAGGTTCTCGCTCCTGCATTTAATAATGTAGTACCGGCACTTTTTGGGGCATTGGGACTTAAATATTTCTTAAAGAGCCCGAAGATTGCAGTTGTTCCGTTGGTACTTATGAGTGTGCTTTGTATATTAGTTCCTGCGGCAATTAGCCAGACAAGCTTGTTGTTAATTCCAAGTGGCGGATTGGCATTGCTTATTGGATATGTGCTTTACAAGAAAGACAAACTTTAATTGTGAGGTGTGCGTATGATGAAGGTAGTAGGTATTGTGTTGATTGTGCTTGCGGTATTGCTTGCCATGTTGCTGATAGTTGCGTTAATTAAGGCACTGCTTACCAAACCGGGAGTAGCGGCCACTGCAGAGGTACACCTGGATAATAGCGAAAGAGCTGTGGAGTATGGAAAACGATTGGCAAAGATGATACAGTGCGAAACTGTATCAAGCCGATTTGATGATAGCAGGGAAAAGTTTTATGAATTCCATAAGTGTTTGGAAGAAATGTTTCCTAATGTGCATAAAGTATGTGAAAAGACAGTACTTGACGGAAGTTTGCTTTTTAAGTGGAAGGGCAACGGAAAGCATGAACCCATTCTTTTTATGAGTCATCAGGATGTTGTTGCACCGGGAACCGGTTGGGAACATGAGCCCTTCAGCGGTGATATAGACAGCGAGGGCAGAGTGTGGGGCCGCGGTACTGTTGATACGAAAGGCAGTTTATTTTGCATATTTACGGCACTTGAGGAACTGATTGAGTCAGGATTTAAGCCGGAGTGCGACGTGTATATTGCAAGTAGCTGTACAGAGGAATGGAATGGTCAGGGAGCACCTATGACTGCCAGGTATCTGAAAGAGCAGGGGGTAAAAATTGCCCTGCTTATTGACGAGGGCGGTATGATTCTTAATCGCCCTATGGCTGGCGTTAACGGTACATATGCTATGGTTGGCGTGGTGGAAAAGGGCTATGGTGATGTGAAGTTTACAGCAAAGGGACATGGCGGACATGCCAGCGTTCCTAAGAAGAACTCACCCCTAGTGCGATTGGGTAAATTTATGGCATATGTGGAAAAGAAGAGTTTGTTTAAGAATCAGTTTTCACCAACCTTGGAAGAAATGTTTAGAAGACTTGCACCTAATATGGACTTTGGCATGAAATACATATTTACCAATATGTGGCTGTTTAAGCCCCTGCTTAAAAATGTTATTCCTATGATTAACTCAGCAGCGGGGGCTATGATGCACACAACCCTTGCATTTACTACAGCAAGGGGAGCTGATGGCCTTAATGTCCTGCCACAGGAAGCTTATGTGACAGGTAATATGCGCTTTATACATCATCAGCCTGATGGTGAGAGTGTTGATATTGTAAGACGGGCCGCCGCAAAGTTTGACATAGAGACGGAAGTTATCTACAAAGACAGTCCGTGTCCGATAGTAGATTATAAAAGCGACGCATTTCGCCTTGTAGAAAATGTTATCGCAGAGGTTTATCCCGGTATAGGTGTTTCTCCGTATATTATGACCGGAAGTACCGATGCTAAGTACTACAGGGAAGTTAGCGATAATTGTATCAGGTTTGCGCCGCTTTACATAAACAGTCAGCAGTATGCAAGCATACATAGCAATAACGAGAATATATATAGGGGCGCATTGCCTATGGGCGTGGATTTCTATAAAGAAGTTGTAAGGCGCAGTTAGTTGTTTATATTCGTGTGGTAGCGGGGCATCGGTAGGTTTTTATAAGTTTTATAGAAACAGTACCGATTATCCCCCAAATCAAAACTTAAAACGTTCTTATAGGTCCGCTTTCAAATGCCGTATATGAAAGCGGATTTTTGCGATATGTGGCTGGCGATATTCCAAGCTTCCTGGTGAACTGGCGGTTAAAGTAGGAATCGTACTTAAAACCACAATTTTCTGCAATTTCACTGATTTTCATATTAGTGTTGGAAAGGAGTTCCTGGGAAATCTTCAGTCGATAGTTAAGCAGGTATTCCATACAGGTGCAAGAAAACTGTGCTTTGAACTTTGTGTTAAGGGAAGTTCGGTTCAGATTAACCAGTGCGCACAAATCATTAAGGGTTATATCTTTGGAGTAGTTATTGTGTATGTATTCTGCACATAGGGAAGCAGGATTGAGAGTCACCGGCTCATCAAACATTTTAAGCTTGCACTGGTCGACATACACATCGAACAAAGTGTTAATAACCTGAAGCAACATACGTCGTATACGGCAGGTCCAGAATCCGTCGCTCTGTGCGTATGTTTCAGCACCAATCATAAGCATGAGTTCGTTGACTCGCATATAGTATATAGGTGGTAAAGAAATTGCACCCTGAAACACATTATCATGTTGTGTGAACATATATAATTTCTTTCGGTCATACTCGTATCGACTGTCGATTTCAATCTCATCATCCAGATTCTCAAAGCAAAGGTCGGCTTTAATAAACCACGGATCAAAGTGAAATGTTTTGGCACTAAGTTTATCCCTATGAATTACCTCAACTGTGTCATACTGCGAAAGGCATAGCGCACAAGGCGAAGTAATCAGGCGGATATGACCGTTTATTTTGAGGGTTACGCTACCGTAGGTTACAAGTACAATTGTACATCGGTCCTTTTGGGGTACCTCAAGGATACAGTCGAAGAATTTATACTCAATGGGAATAAAGCGACTTTTGTATCGGTCTTTTTGTGGCATATGCAGTTCTCCTTTCAAAAAACATCAAAAATTATACTTTTTACAGCGATTTGCTGGAAAGTGGTTGCAAAAAGTATATAAAATCCCTGCAAAATTGCAATTGTTATATGAAAACCAGGTTGATATACTGTAAAAAGTATAAAAAACTATATGATTTCTGTCAAGAGGTACTAAGGAGGGCGAGCATGAAAAGGTTGATTAAGTATACAAAACCATATCTGGGACATATTATAATGGCAGCAATAGCCGGCGTAGGATGTTCTTTGTCGGGGGTGTGGATAATTGACATATTAAGAGAGATTATTGACAGCACTGTGTCCGGGAATATATGGCACATTTTGCCTAAGATTGGACTTCAGGCGGCATTGGTAGTTGCTATAGGTATGTTGTCCAATTATCTTGTGATTGATATGACAGGAAAATTCGGGGCAGGAATTCTTAAAGACCTCAGGAAAGACACGCTTGAACGTATTATGCAAACCTCACCGGATTTTATGGAAAAGAATAACTTTGGAGATATTATGGAGAGACTTTCTTCGGATATTGAGGGAATAGCCGGATATATGAAGACTTACTTTAAGGATTGTCTGTATCTGCCTATAATCGTTATAGTTTTCGCAGTGTACCTTATTTCTCTTAATGCAGTGGTTGCAATATTTTGCCTTATTCCGCTGGCGGCGTTAGTGCCTTTAAGCACTAAGTTGTTACGTCCTGTAAAGCTTAGTCAGGCAGAGTATGTAAGAAAACTGGGACTTACCAACAATAATATTCAAGAGGCATATGATGCTGCGGATGTGATAAAATCCTATAATTTGCAGAATATCATAAAGGACAAGTATTATAAGGCTTTGAAAGAAACTCTGGATATATCAGATACCAATGATTTGAAGCAATATAATGTAGAGCCGGTTACTGCTATGATAGCAGAGGTACCTGTGGCTATTGCACTGTTGTTTAGCGGTTGGATGGTATTTGAAGGAAATATGACATTGGGTATGATGGTGGCACTAATCAGTGCAGTACAAAAACTGATTGAGCCATTACATGAAACTTATCAGCTGGTGGTTCGAACTCAGCTGGCACAGGTTTCCATAAAGAGAGTGTTTTATGTGTTAGATTTACCTAAGGAAGAAAGTGGAGGAAGAAAACATTTTCCAGAGAATAATTCTGAGAATATTATTGAATTGAAAAATGTATCATTTACATACAGTGGAAGAGATAATGACAGAAAAACACTTGATAATATTAGTTTTAGCGTGAAAAGAGGAGCTAAGGTTGCCTTGGTTGGAAGGAGCGGTGGAGGAAAGAGCACTGTTCTAAAGCTGATTTGCAGGCAATATGAAGCGCAGGACGGAGAATTGCGTTATAAAGGAACCAGTTATAAGGAACTGGCACCGGATGAGGTGCGAACGGACATGGCGCTAATTTCACAAGACCCGGTGTTGTTTCCTATGTCAGTAGCGGACAATATTAGAATAGGATTGCCGGAAGCCTCGAGGGAACAGATTATCAAGGCTGCCAAAGCTGCACAGTGCGATACATTTATTGAAAGTATGCCCCGGGGATATGACACGATACTTGAGGAAAACGGCAGTAATCTTTCCGGTGGACAAAGGCAGCGAATTGCCATAGCGAGAGCAATTCTTAAGGATGCGGATGTTCTGCTTTTGGATGAGCCGACCTCTGCCCTTGATAGGGAAACCGAGGAGAATATTAGCAGGACACTTTATGAAGTATCTGAGGGGAAGACAGTTATAACAGTAGCTCACAGACTTTCAACAATTGTTGATTATGATGAGATTATTGTGGTGCAGGAAGGTAAAATTGCAGAGCATGGCAGTCACAATGAACTGATGGCATTAAAAAATATATATTATACTATGTATCAGGAATATACGGCGGGAGGTGAAGGCTGATGAAGGGCTTGAAAAGATACCTTTCTTATATTGGAAAATATAAATACAGCTATTGGACAGTGTTTGTCATTACGTTGTTTGCAGCATCGTTTTTGGAAGTGGCGTATTCCTATATGAACAAGCTTGTATTTGGGGCAGTGGAGCATGGTGACAGGGAGCGTTTCCTTGCAGGAGTAATAATATGTGCAACGCTTGTTATTATGCGATGCCTGTTCCCTTATCTCAGATACTTTCAGATTCGCATAGTAAGAAAGATTGTTTTTGATATAAAGATAGCTATGTTTGAAAAAATGCTACGCTTTAATATGGGTTATTACGAACAGAATCACAGTGGAGATGCACTAAAAACGCTTAATTGGGATGCTAATTCTTTAAAGGATTCATATTTTTCACATATTTATTGGGTGACAGGTAAACTTACAACCGGTATGACTGCTGTTATAACTATGCTTTGGTATAGCCCGTCTCTGGCACTTGTGTCCATAGGTTTTAGCATAATAACAGTGTATATTTCGGTAAGTATAACTAAGCAGATTAAGAAGATGGATAAACAGATTCAGGGACGAATATCAAAACTTGCACAACGTTTGAGCGACATCCTGTCGGGCTTTGCCCTCCTAAAAATGTACAGAGGTGCTTCAGTTGTTCTCGATAATTATCAGGAGGAAAATATTGAAGTGACACTTGAGGAAAAGAAGCGGGTAAGTAAGGCTGCATTAAGTGAAATGATTGCTTTCCTTATGGGAATCCTTGCTAACTTCGGAACAATTATAGTTGGAGCCATATTTGTTGCGCGGGGAAGAATTGATTATGGTACGGTTATGGCGGTGGTTTCTCTTCAGCTAAGCGTAAGTTCTATGGTTCAACGTTTTGGCGGAGCACTCACAACATTTTCATCTTCTTTGGTTAAAGCGGGACGGGTGTTTGATTTTCTGGAGATGGAAGGTCAGGAGGAGCCGGAAGAACAGGAGACCTTCAGCTCAGTCGCGACTGGTGCGTACCAGTATCCCGTTACTGTTCGTGATTTGAATTTCTCCTACGACAATAAAACTAAGGTGTTTGATGACTTCAATCTGAATATATCAGAAGGAGAAAAGATACTTCTTATGGGTGATTCAGGATGCGGTAAGAGTACATTTCTTAAGCTGCTTATGCGATTTTACGAAAAATGCAGTGGCGAAATTCAACTATACGGTCAGGATATAACCAAGTATCCTATAGCAAAGTTACGAGATATGATTACTTATGTTCCACAGAGCAGTTACCTTTTCGAGGGAACTATCCGTGATAATATAGCATATGGCTGTAAGGATGGTGATGTGGTGGAAGCAGCCCGTTTGGCATACGCAGATGAGTTTATAAAGGAACTTCCCCTTGGTTACGATACTCCAATTACAGCAGGTGGGACCAATCTTTCCGGCGGGCAGCGTCAAAGAATTGCCATAGCCAGAGCATTTATGAAAAATTCACCAATACTGCTTCTGGATGAACCGTCATCGGCTCTGGACGTTCAGAGCGAGAAGATGATTAATCTGGCTATGAAGCAGCTTATGAAAAATCGAATCGTAATTATGGTTACCCACCGAATGACAAGCTTTGAGGAGTTTGACAGAGTGGTGGAGATGAAGTAAAGAGGCTGTTATAGGTGGTGAGTTTTTGAAAGACAGGCGAAATTATACTTTCTGCAATTTTTAATCTTAATATGAGTGCTTTTTGTTGTAAAAAGTATAGGAATTATACTTTTTACAACAAAATTAGGGGAAAAGAAGGCATTTGATTGTAAATAGTATAAAAAAAGCGAGTTTTCACGAGAAGACAATAATAAATCATAAAAAAGCCTATCCTGTCAGCGCCAGGATAGGCTTTGTGCGTAAGGACATCCTAACTAAAAAGATATCTCACAAAATTATATATATAATCGTTATACGAATTGATTCCACTGGCCTGGAAGCCTATGAAAAGGTTCATAAACATACCCAAAACCAGACTTACCATGATAAAGGTTATAAGAATCTTTCTGATTTCAGCGTTTTTAAACTGTTCCCAGAGCTGCATTATTACGAGGGCAGCAGGTATTAAGAGAAGCCACAGGAAATCATAGTAGTATCTTGAAAGAATTCCTGCCATCTGAGCATCAGCTATTACAACAATCAACGCAAATATTACGGATGTGATGCAGTATCCAAACAGTTTTTTTTCTTTGAGTCCTGCACGTACTTTGCCAAGTGCAAGGAGTGCAAAAGTAATTATCTGGGTGAAGAATGCACCGCCAAACATAGCTTCACGTATGGTGGTTCCCATATATGCAGAATTAAAGGAAGTGCTGAATACATAAGGGAATTTCATGCCTATATTAGGGGGCTGGAAAAGATACATCCAGACACCGTCAGCAATTCTTCCCAGGTTAAATCCGCGATGAGTCATATCATTAGTTGTAAGGTTATAATTGGCACCAAAATCAAAAGGTGATCCGAATCTTATGTAATTGTAGTACATAATGCCGGCGGCAACCATGACATACGGAAGGGCGGTAACAATTGTTCTTAATACAAGCTGCTTTTTACCGTCATTACTATCCCATGAATTCTTGATGCAAGGACCGAATATAAAGAATATAAAAAATGATCCCACTAAAAATTGAGGTCGGCATCCTGCAACGAGTGCCATAAACAAAGCACCCACACATATACGAAGTATTATTTTGCGGCGTATTCGCGATAAGGATTGGGCACTGCGTTCCGTGGCAGTTGCCAGTTCAGCATCCCAAAGGGTTGCTGCTGAAAACCATAATGCAAGTCCCCATATGGTAAATGCCATTGCACACATAATCGGCAGTGAATAAAAATCCGGACGCATCAGAATTGGTATAGTTCCGATACTGTTTGCAACAATAAAGGAGAGTACGAGGTACAACAGAAATGGTATCTGCTTAAAGTAACGTCGCACGAGCTGGTGCATCAGGTAATATATGCCTATAAGGGCCATACAGGCCATAAAAAATATACCTATATTAGTAGGAAATGCATTGCCTGTTAATATATAGTATGGCAGGTAGAATAAAAGTACCGGAACAATGCCGAAGTACACATAAAACTTGCCTTCATAAAATGCAAGGTCCCAGACACTCCAATAACCGGACTCCATAGAGGCCTTTCTAAGTGAGGTGTCATATGGGTTGCTGATAGAGCTTACCACATCTTCAAAACCTGTTACGATGCTGACTTCGCCTTCTGTTAAGGCTACGGCAAGTTTGTGATACTGCTGGTGGTGAACCCATCCCGGTTTATAGAAACCTGTGTTAAAGCATATTAGTAATACAAAAAACAAAATATTTACCATACAGGTTATTAAAGTAATCATTTTCTTCTGGCTGTTGCTGAATTTTGTTGTGTAAAGGGATGAGCCCGGGCGTATGCTCCACAAAATACATAAGGCAATCCACACCAACAACATACGTAGCCATGAGAAAAATAAAGGTACATCCGCATTAAAAACGATTTTGTCAAACTTTATATAAGCATCGTCGCTACCCTCAGGATATATATTAATCTTGAGTTTGTTTACGTTACCATAGCAATTGGCACGTATGTATTTCGACTCTTCAAAATAAGAAAACAAGGATGTTTTTGGCAAACTGTAAAAAGAAGAATTGCCTTCGTCGCATACGGATACAGTAACGTTGCACGGTACAGCATTACCCTTTTCATCAATACAATCCGCATCAATAAGAAGGTAATCCAAGCTTGCAAGCGGATCCTCGGTATATATGGTCACATTAGTGTTTTTAGGCACAACGTAATAACCCGAGCCATCAGACTTTCTCTCTTCAAGATTCACTGTGTAGCTGAGGGACACCGGTTTATTGCCCAGGCGTGAAAGATACGCATCAAAATTAAATACAATTAGTTCTGCCAATATACTTACAATAAGAGTAATGCAAAACACTTTAAGAACTTTTTTAATCACGGTTTAGTCCTCTCTTTGCTTCTTGTTCACTTCGTCAGTGGCTTTATAAAGCAATATTTCAAAGTCCTGTCGGTTCTTTTGATATATTGTCTTAAGAATAAGTCCCGAGAAAAATGATATGAAAGCTGCAAGTGTTGCGAAGCCACATACAATTAAGGTCGGGAAGTTAGGTACAAGTCCTGTCTGCAGGAAAGTTACATATACCGGTATAAAGAATGCTATGGCGAGAGCCATAAGTATAGCAGCAACTCCACCGAAAAATCCCATAGGCCTGTAAGTTCTAAAAAGTCTTATAATAGTAAATATAACTTTAAAGCCGTCAGAGAAAGTATTGAGCTTAGACTCACTTCCATCAGGTCTGTCCTGATAATCGATAACAACATTTTCCACAAACATATTCTTATCAATGGCGTGAATACTCATCTCAGTTTCAACTTCAAAACCTCTTGAAAGAACCGGGAAAGTTTTTATGAAGCGGTAACTGAAGGCTCTGTAACCTGTCATAATGTCCTTTATATCATTTTTAAAAAGAGTGTTAATGGCAAAACGCACAAGGGTGTTACCGAAATTGTGGAAAGGTCGTTTGTTTTCCGTAAAATATGTGGATGACAGGCGGTCGCCCACAACCATATCGGCCTTTCTGTTAAGTACCTTGTCCACCATCTCTCTTGCGTGTTTGGCAGGATAAGTATCGTCGCCGTCCACCATAATATAACAAAGGGCATCTATTTCCGAAAACATACGACGAAGAACATTGCCTTTGCCCTGCTGGTATTCGTAACGCACAACAGCACCTGCATTTCTTGCAATTTCATCGGTGCCGTCAGTTGAATTGTTATCGTAAACATAAATAGTTGCTTCAGGGAGAGCTTCCCTAAAATCGGTCACAACTTTTTTGATTGTGAGTGCCTCATTGTAGCAAGGCACCAAAACTGCTATTTTGTCCATAAAACCCCCGTTTTACTTAAAATACTTAAAGATTTTGGTTATCTGTGTTCAGCTGTGCAAGAATTATTGCTGCAAAGATAAGAACACATCCTGTAATCTGTTTGATGTCCATAGTCTGTCCAAGAATAAACCAACCGGCAACCGCCGCAAATACCGATTCAAGACTCATTATAAGAGAGGCAACAGTAGGATTAACTCCGTTCTGACCGATAATTTGCAATGTGTATGCCACCCCGCAGGAGAAAACTCCTGCATAGAGTATAGGTATCCAGGCTTCAAGAGTTGTAAAAGCTTCGCTCCACCGGATAATTCCGCTGACAGAATGGTTCATATCAATTATAAACATAGGAAATGCCGTAAGTACTCCACATACGGCGAATTGTATGCATGACATACGAACGCCATCCGCAAGGGGCGAAAAATGGTCGATGACCATAATGTGTATGGCAAAACAAAAGGCACATAAGAGAAGAAGAATATCGGATAATTGCAAAGAAAAGCTTCCCTCCATACAAAGCAGATACAATCCTACAAGTGCCAGAATCACTCCTAACCATATATTACGGCTCACCTTACGGCCAAGAAATATGCCAAGCAATGGGACGATAAGTATGTAGCATGCGGTGAGAAATCCCGCTTTGCCAGCGGTTGAACCAAGACTAATGCCCAATTGCTGAAGATTGCTTGCAATACAAAGTATTATACCGCAAGCAATGCCGCCTGTAATAAGTGTACGATTTCTCCAAGGTGAATGACATGTCCTGTTTGGCTTCCTGTGGTCAAGAACTGCTATAACCGGAAGCAGTGTGATACTTCCTATAATTGACCGTATGCAATTGAAGGAAAATGCTCCAACAGCATTGCCGCCTTCCGTTTGTGCCACAAAGGCAACGCCCCATATAAAGGCTGTAAATATTAAAATTAATGAATTTGCTGTAACTTTTTTTCTAATAGTTCCCATAACGTTAATTGTATCACTTATTTGCTGACATTGTCTACACATTTTATGTTATAATAATGATAATAAATGCGATAATAATACTAAAGTAAAAGGAGACAGATTTTATGCTTATTAATGACATACTTACCACAATCAATGATGTTATGTACACGTATGTACTTATTGTATTGCTTGTGGGAACAGGCCTGTATTTTACCATAAGGACAAGAGGAGTTCAGTTTAGACTTTTAAAGGATGGAATTAAATCTATGCTTGATAAGTCAGATGATAACAATGAAAGTGGTAAGAAAAAGGTGTCATCCTTTCAGGCGCTTATGATTAGTACCGCATCAAGAGTCGGAACCGGCAATATTGCCGGTATCGCGACCGCTATTGCGGCAGGTGGTCCAGGAGCAGTGTTTTGGATGTGGGTAACTGCACTTATAGGAAGTGCATCGGCTTTTGTGGAAAGTACGCTGGCACAGGTGTACAAAATAGAGCAGAACGGACAGTTCAGGGGTGGTCCGTCATATTATATGGAAAGAGCATTGGGAAAGCGTTGGATGGGTATATTGTTTTCCATACTGCTTATTATATGTTTTGCATATGGATTTAACGGATTGCAGGCTTATAATATATCTTCCACACTGGAGTACTATATTCCGAATTACGCAGATACTATGATTCCGACTGTTATGGGGATTATACTGGCAGTGGTGACAGCAGCTGTTATATGGGGAGGAACTCACAGAATCGGGTTTATATCGTCCGTGCTAGTTCCGATTATGGCGGTGGCATACATCCTTTTAGGCTTAGTTACAATGCTTATGAATATTACAGAGATGCCAAAGATATTTGCTCTTATATTAACTAATGCATTTGATGTTAAGGCTATTATGGGTGGTTTTGCAGGAAGTGCAGTTGTAATTGGTATTAAGAGGGGATTGTTTTCTAACGAAGCCGGTATGGGTAGCGCACCTAATGCATCAGCTTCGGCGGATGTTGAACATCCCGCGAAGCAGGGACTTGTACAGATTATTTCGGTGTTTATTGATACGATTCTTATCTGCTCAAGTACTGCCATGATGCTTTTTGCATCAGGAGTGGAAGGTGTCAGCGGAGTTTTAGACGGAATTCCTTTTGTGCAAGCGGCAATTAGTGCCAATGTTGGTGAATGGGGAATACATTTTATAACTGTATCAATATTTGCTTTTGCATTCAGTAGTATTATTGGCAATTACTTTTATGCAGAGTCTAACATACTGTTTATAAAGAATAGCAAGGTATTACTTCACATATTCAGAGCAACATGTGTGGTTGCAGTATTCTTAGGCGCACAGGCAGATTTTTCACTTGTGTGGAATCTGGCGGATGTAACTATGGGATTTATGGCAATCGTGAATATCATTGCAATTCTTTTATTGGGTAATGTGGCATTTAAGACATTGAGGGACTATGAAATAAAGAAAAAAGAAGGCAAGCCTATGGTGTTTCATGAGGATGATATAGGTGTTACGGGAACTGTTTGGAAAGAATGATATAAATTGTTATGTTGCGTAAATGTATTTTATATTATATAATATTATCATAGTACAAGTTATGAAAGTGAGGTATATACAATGGATATCAAAGAGAAGATTGAGCAGGTTGTGGAGAAAGTAAAGGGCGATGATTCTTTCAAGGAGCAGTTTAAGAATGATCCTATTAAGGCTGTTGAGAGCGTACTTGGCGTAGACCTTCCGGATGATGTAATTGAGAAGGTTATCGATGGCGTTAAGGCTAAAGTTTCATTGGATTCAGTTTCTGATGCTGTTTCAGGAATCGGTAATGCTATTAAGAACTTGTTCTAATTCTTAACGATTAAGAATTAACAATTGAATATAGTGTACAGATACAGCCTGTTTTCGGACAGGCTGTGTTTTTATATAAAGTTAGGTATAAAATTCCACCGGTTACAGATACTAGATATCGAACCAGATTTGGAAATGGAGGAAATTTTGTATGAAAGCAACAGGTATTGTGCGTCGTATAGACGATTTGGGTAGAATAGTTATACCAAAGGAAATCAGAAGAACATTGAGAATAAGAGAGACGGACCCACTGGAAATATTTACAAATAACGACGGTGAAATCGTATTGAAGAAGTATTCATCAGTAGGTGAGTTAGGTGAGTTTGCTAAAACTTATGCAGAGAGCCTTGCTCAGACTACAGGACATACCGTGTGCGTGTCAGACAGGGACAGAATTGTGGCAGCGACAGGCAGTGATAAGAAGGAGCTTCTTAGCAAAAATGTTTCATGGGAACTTGAAGAACTTATCGGAGAAAGAAGAACTTTAGTTGCAACAAGCGGCGAAAAGGATTATATTAAAGTTACTGCGGATGGTAAGGAAAATTATGCATCACAGGCTATTAGTCCTATTATATGCGAAGGTGATGTGTGCGGTGCAGTTGTAATGCTTTCAAAGGATGCAAAGAGTAAATTCGGTGATGCGCAGATGCAGATGGTTGCAACGGCTGCTGATTTCTTAGGAAGACAGATGGAGTCCTGATTAAGGAGAAGATTATGAACGAAGAGTACATTAAGGAGAAATATTCATTGGATGATTTGATGGCGGTTGTGCACAAATTGCGCCAACCGGACGGGTGTCCCTGGGATAATACCCAGACCTATGAGTCCATGAAAAAATGTGTTACGGACGAGGCAGCAGAAGTTGTGGAGGCTATAGATAACAAGGATTTTGTTAACTTAAAGGAAGAGCTTGGAGATTTGCTTTTACAGGTTATAATGTATGCCGATATGGCTGCGGAACGCGGTGAGTTTACACTGGAAGATGTGGTTGATGAACTTGCGAAGAAGATGATTAGAAGACATCCCCACGTGTTTGGCGATGAAGATTTAATAACTAAAGAGTATTCAGAGGTTATGAGTAGAGGTGTTAGCCTTTGGAATGCTATTAAGCTGAAAGAGAAACAGGAGAGGCTTACTGAATATGAAAGCCTTTATGATGAAGGTAAGATATCGTTGGAATTGCTTGAGTTACAGCGTCAAAAGTTCGCTAAATTCATAGAAAAGATTAACTTGTAGGGAAATTTGGCATTTTTTATCAAAAAATCTTGCAAAATAAGCCGTTTGTATTGACAAATGCTTAGAAAAAGTATATAAGTAACAGTGTTGGGGTAACCAATAATAATATACTTATTGAGGAGATTAATTCGATGAATAAGACAGAATTAGTAGCAGCTATTGCTGCAAAGACAGAGTTATCTAAGAAGGATAGCGAGAAGGCTTTAAAGGCATTTATGGAGGTTGTTTCAGAGCAGTTAAAGAAGGGCGAGAAGATCCAGTTGATCGGTTTCGGTACATTCGAGGTTGCTAAGAGAGCAGCTAGAACAGGTAAGAACCCACAGACAGGTAAGGCTATCAAGATTCCTGCTTGCAAGGCTCCAAAGTTCAAGGCTGGTAAGGCTTTAAAGGATACTGTTAACAAGAAGAAGTAATTCGATTATAATAGTAACTTAGCGTAGAGAAGTGCCGTAGGTACTTCTCTATTGTTTTATGGAAGGGGATAGTTATGAGATTAGATAAGTATTTGAAGGTTTCAAGATTGATTAAAAGAAGAACGGTTGCCAATGACGCATGTGATGCAGGCAGAGTTATGATTAACGGTAAGGTTGCCAAAGCATCTGTTGATGTGAAGGTTGGAGATATTATAGAGATAGAATTCGGTAATCGTTTTGTTAAAGTGAAAGTGACAGACGTAAAGGAAACAGTGCGCAAAGAAGAGGCTGCGGAGATGTTTGAATACGTTCAGTAAGGGTTACCTCCACATTTGTCCGAATATATTTAGAGATTTTATCATACATTGTTATAAAGCATATGTTTAAAAGAGGCATGGATGATAGAAGATAAAATGAAGTTGAGAAAACCACACAGTGTTCATATGGAAAACCGCAGTAAGATGGTTATGACGGGAATTACGGATGTGGTGTCTTTTGACCCCTGCAAAGTAGTGTTAGAGTCGGATTACGGTGCAATTACCATAAAGGGAAGTGACCTGCATGTGAACAGACTGTCTGTGGATAAAGGGGAACTGGATGTTGATGGAACAGTTACAGCTTTTGAGTATTCCCAGATGAACAATTATGCCACAAAAAGCGAGTCGTTATTTAACAGGTTGTTTAAGTGATGAATGTAAGCGAATTCATAGAGGCAGAGTGGAGTATATGTCTTGTGGCGGCATATATGGGGATGGTTCTGGCTTTTGAGTATGACTGCATCAGAGTGTTCAGGCGTGTTATAAGGCATAAGCGGGTTTGGACTATGTCGGTAGAAGATATTCTCTATTGGATTGTTGCTGCATTTCAGGTGTTTGGACTTATATATGAACAGGGCGATGGAGTAGTCAGAGGGTTTCTGATAGTTATGATGCTGTTGGGAGCGGTGTTGTATCGCTATGCATTCGGAAGGCACTTTGTGGTATATGCTGCCAAAATCATTAATTTTGTACTTAGACCATTGAAAAATGTTTTGCGGTCAGTTACAATGTTTATTAAGAAAAAGAAAGTTGCTATTGTTAACTCGCATAGAGAAAAGCAGGCGCTAAGGAAACTGCGAAAGACTGCTAAAAAGAGGAGTAAGGATAATGAATCTGGAGTCGAGAAGAGAGAGGGAACAAAGATATAAGCGCCAACGACGTTCTTCCATAATGGGAGTTGTGATTATATTGGCACTTGTATTAGTTATAGGAGTTGCACTTTGGGTTGGCAAAAGTTCTATTGATGCAAAGAACAGGGAATATGAGTCGCAGATACAACAATTAGAGCAGCAGTTAAAGGAGCAGGAAGAACGAAAAAGTGAGCTTGAAGAGTATAAGAAGTATATAAAGACCAAGAAGTTTGTAGAGGAAGTGGCAAAAGATAAATTTGGTCTTTTGTATCCTAACGAAATAATGTTTAAACCGAAGGGAGATTAAGCGATAAGCTGTAATCTTCCTTTTTTGATGCATATTAGGAAAACGTGAAGCATAGATTATAAGGTGGAAGTAGGCACTTTATTGGATGATGGAGGTTTATAGGTTTATGGAAAATATGCAGGAGTATGTGGCATCTTATTCGTTAGGAAAGCTGGAAGAGACGGCAAAAACATTTAGAAGACTGGGAGAGGCATATGATAATGTAAGCGAAGTGAGGGAGGGACAACCGGGAATATCTAAGCAGCTGCTGCTTGTGGCAGATGTGCTGGAAGAGTGCGTGACGATTAATATGTACGCACAGGAAGTGGAAAAAGACTATACTAAGGAGCTTTTTAAAAAATGTTTTTTTAACGGCATACGTATTAAAAATGTCCAGAGAATCAAGAAAAGCAGGGGACAGGACGAGCTGGTGTTACAGGCAAGAACGGTAGGCAGAGGATGCATGTATGTGAAGAAAATGCTGCCCATAATTGAATCGGTTATGGGAGTAGGGTATTATGTTCCGGGGACCAGCAGGACAACCATAAGTGAGGAATATCATCAGTACATATTTGTACAGGAAAATCGTTTCCGTTTACTTACGGGAGTTGCAAGGAGGGGGAAGGGGACAAGCCGGTATAATGGGGATAACTTTCTTATATCCAGACTTGAATGTGGAAAGGCAATTGCAGCCATAGCGGATGGTATGGGTAGTGGAAAAAGGGCTTTTTTGGAGAGCCGTATGGTTATTGAACTTATGGAAAATTGCGTTGATGCAGGCTTTGAGGCCAAGGCGGCTTTGGATTTGATTAATGCTGCTTATATTGCGGGAGGTGCAAAAGGCGTAAACCCTGTAACCATGGATATGAGCGTGGTGGATTGTCAGGCGGGAATGCTTAACTGTATAAAGTTGGGGGCAGCTGCCACATTTATTAAAAGAGATGCTATGGTTGAGGTTATAAAGTCTACCACATTGCCACTGGGCGTGCTTGAAAAAGTGGATTATGATTGTGTTACCAAGAAACTGTATGACGGCGATTATGTGGTTATGGTCAGTGACGGAATACTGGATAATTTGCCGGGGGTGGATAAGGAAGAGCAGATAGCACAGATTATTAATGACATAAGGATTAGAAAGCCTGATGCCATGGCAGAGGAAATAATGCAGAAATCTTTAGCGTTTAATGGAAATAAACCGTCAGATGATATGACAGTTTTGGTGCTTGGACTGTTTGACACTTACGACAAATGATAATATAATATTGGCTATGATTGATAAAATTACCCAATATATTAAACAATATAATATGTTAGAAGAATGTGAGCGCATTGTGGTTGGACTTTCCGGTGGGGCGGATTCTGTTTGCCTTCTGCATGTGTTGCACAGTGTTATAGAGCAGAGTGCTTATGATATCCGGTTGATGGCGGTTCATGTTAATCATGGTATCAGGGGCGAGGAAGCTGCAAGGGATGAGGAGTTTGCCAAAACATTTTGCGATAATCTGGGAGTGGATTACGTAAGTGAAAGGGTGAACATTCCGAAGCTTGCTAAAGATGGTTGTATGTCAGAGGAGGAAGCCGGCAGAGAAGTGCGATACACTGTGTTTGCAAAGTATGCCGGAGTACGTGGCAAAATAGCAGTTGCGCATCATATGGATGACCAGGCGGAGACTGTTCTTATGAATATCTTCAGAGGCAGTGGATTAAAGGGCGTAAGCGGTATGGCTCCCGTACGGGGAAATATTATCCGCCCGTTACTTTGTGTCACCAGACAGGATATTGAGGATTATATTGCCCACCAGGGACTTTCCTATGTAACTGACAGTACTAACAGTGAAAATGTTTACACAAGAAATCGTGTGCGTAATGAACTGATTCCTTATGTTAAACAGAATTTCAATCCTGAAATTGTAAAACATCTGGCTTCTTTAGCGGAGGAAATCAGCCAATGCGACAGTCTGGTGCTGCAATGTGCCAAGACGTGCATGGAAAGATGTGTTACTTCAGGTGAGGATGGAAAAGAGTTTGTTATTGATACAGAACTTTTGGTAAAAGAACCTTATATGGTTCAATCCAAGGTGGTTATGATGCTTATGCAGAGCTTGGCGATGCATTCAAAGGATCTGTACAGAGTACATGTTAATGCAGTTCTTGCCCTTATGCAGTCACAGGTAGGCAAATATATTTGTCTGCCATACGGTATGAAGGCAGTTAAAACTTATGATTCTGTGAAATTATTAATAGAAGAAGGTACGGTGTCACAGGAGAATCAAGACT
>JAFQIQ010000118.1 GCA_017397445.1 Lachnospira sp. | reverse complement strand
TCTGCTTGCAGTTGGTAAGGAGATTGAAGATACACTTCTTGAGATGCTTGATGCTATGATGGCAGACAACGAAGATGCAGAAATTATCAGTGTATATTACGGTGAAGACATAACTGAGGAACAGGCTGAGTCAGTTGTTGCTAAGATAGAGGAAAAGTACGATAGTGTAGATGTTGAATTGCAGTATGGTGGTCAGCCAATATACTATTATCTTGTATCTGTGGAATAAGTACGTTTTATAAGTAGGAACGGTTATGGATATTAAAGAATTAAAGGGCGTCGGAGATAAGACGGCCGAGATGTTTAACAGGCTTTCTGTATACACAGTAGATGATCTCGTGGGTTTATACCCACGGGATTATGATGTGTACGAAGAGCCTGTTTTTATTAATGAGTTAAATGATGAATATGTAGGAAATGTGGTTTCAATAGAGGCTGTAGTGGCAGGGCGTCCGGATGTGTTTAGAAAAGGAAAACTTTCCATAATTACTGTTAATATTCGTGATATTAATGGTGGTACTCTAAAATGTAAATGGTACAATATGCCATATCTTTCCAGCTCACTTAAGATGGGAATGCGTTACATATTCAGGGCAAGACTTGCACAGGAGAAAAATAAAAGCTTTCTGTTTGAGCAACCCCAGATGTACACCATTGCTAAGTACAATGAACTTATGGGAAGCATGCAACCCATATATCCGTTGACTAAAGGACTTACAAACAATGCAGTTACAAAGGCGATAAAACAAGCTTTGGACATATATAGCGGTACTTTGCGAAAAGAATTTATTCCTATGCATATAAGAGGACGATATGAATTGGCAGAGCATAATTATGCTGTTAATACAATACATTTTCCGCAATCTTTTGAGGAATATGCTCTTGCAAGGAAAAGACTGGCATTTGAAGAATTCTTTCTTTTTGTGCTTGCTGTCAGAAGCCTTAAAAACAGTAACGAAAGGTTGCCAAATGGTTTTGTTATACAGCATGATATAAGAACTCAGGAGTTTATGGGCAAGCTTCCTTTTGAATTAACAGGTGCACAGCAGCGTGCATTTGACGAAATTAAAGAGAATATGGTGTCGGATAAGCTTATGAGCAGACTTATTCAGGGTGATGTAGGTTCCGGAAAAACCATAGTTGCCGTACTTGCTCTTATGAATACAGCATTTGCGGGTTATCAGGGGGCTATGATGGTGCCTACGGAAGTGCTTGCAAAACAGCAGTATGAATCAACAGTTGCACTTTTTGATAAACTTGATATTAAGTTAAATGTGTCCTTGCTTACAGGTTCTATGACGGCTGCGCAAAAGCGTGCAGAATATGAAAAAATTGCAAGTGGTGAGGCAGACATTATAATTGGTACCCACGCTCTTATTCAGGAAAAGGTGGAATATAAGAATCTTGCACTGGTAATAACTGATGAACAGCACAGATTTGGCGTTAATCAAAGAAAAGAACTTGCGGGGAAAGGAATAGCACCACCGCATATATTGGTTATGAGTGCAACGCCGATACCAAGAACACTTGCGATTATAGTGTATGGCGATCTCGATATATCGGTGATTGATGAACTTCCGGCAAACAGACTTCCGATTAAGAACTGTGTAGTTGACGAGTCTTACAGGGAGACAGCATACAAATTCATTACTTCGCAGGTAGACGCAGGACGACAGGTTTATATTATATGTCCTATGGTAGAAGAAAGTGAGAATATGGATGCTGAAAATGTTGTGGACTATACAGCAAAGCTTAAGGAGGTGCTTCCTGCCAATATTCGCACAGCTTATTTGCATGGTAAGATGAAAGCTAAGGAAAAAAACGAAATAATGAGTTCATATGCGGTCGGTGAGATTGATGTTCTTGTATCTACGACAGTAATTGAGGTTGGTGTCAATGTACCTAATGCTACAGTTATGATGGTGGAAAATGCAGAGCGATTCGGACTTGCACAGCTTCACCAGCTAAGAGGACGTGTGGGACGAGGTGAACATCAGTCATACTGCATATTTATGTCGGGAAACAAGTCTAAGAAAACGAAAGAACGTCTTGAAATACTTAATAAGACTAATGATGGTTTTAAGATTGCTGAGGAAGATTTGAAACTTCGAGGTCCGGGAGATTTCTTCGGTGTGAGACAAAGTGGCGAAATGGATTTTGGAATAGCGGATATATATACAGATTCAAGAGTGTTAAAGATTGCAGCAGATTCAGCACAGGAAGTTCTCGACGATGATCCTTTCTTTGAAAAAGAGGACAATCGTTATCTGGCAGAAAAGGTTGCAGTATACACAAGAAAATGTATGGAGAAGATTAATCTATAGTAGAATGGGGAATGTGTGTTATGAGATATATGGATTTTACCATGAGTCGTCCGGGACTTGTGGAAGTAGGACAGACTGTGGAGGTTACAGAAGGAAAGCTTCCAAGCAGTTATTATTATACCTTGGAGCC
>JAFQIQ010000117.1 GCA_017397445.1 Lachnospira sp. | reverse complement strand
CATAGATATTAATGCCAGAAGTAACATTGCACACGCTACTATAATAGCAGCAATGGCAATATCCTTCCACATACCGCCCTTAGAATTATTTTCTCCATCATTTTCTTCATCATTGACACCATCCTGAGAATTGCCAATTGAAGGCGCTACGCCTGAATATCTCTGTATAGTTCCCTCTTTGCTATCATATGAGTACCAGCCTGTAGTTCCCTTTGAATTCATACCATAAAAAAGATAAAATTCACTCTCACCACTCTTCATAGCTTTAACTGACTGCTCCGCAATCTCTGTCTCAACCAGCTCAAACCCCAATGGTTTTTCCATCTCATCTGTAATGTCAAGAATTATAAATTCAGCTTCTGCCTGATCCACCATAATAAACGGCGAAAACCTTTCCTTAACCGTATCATATACAAAGAATGAACCTACACCTGTTACAGTGTGTTCAAGATACATAATTGAAAGTCCGCCGGCATTTTTACCGACACACATGGTTTCACCCTTATAATTAATCTCATAACGTTCAAATCCGGAAGGCAACAAATTTAATGTGTAATCCTCATTAATAAAATAATGTTCACCGTTATATTCACACATTTTCATATCACCGGGTGTTGGTGACTGTGGTGCTGAAACACCCTTGTTAACAATAATGGTATAAGTCTTTTTAGAACCGTTCTCAGCAGTAACTGTTACGACAGTCTTATTATCACCTTCTTTGATACTAGTTCCTGCAACACCTACTTTAGCCTTTGCATCATTAGCAACTGCATTAACAGTAAGCTTGTAGCATGATGCATCAACACTTACTTTATACTCAGTAACATCCGGCGAAAAATCCGGAGTAAGCTTACCCGGACTAATCTGTAAACTCTTAAGCGTATTGTCAGCAGAATAATTAACCGGTGCTTTAACAGTAACATTACCACTACCTCCAGCTGTAGTCAGTTTGCCTTCTTCCTCATCCAAAAACAGCGAATTTCCCAACACTTTTACAGTACTGCTTCCCACTTTAGACATTTTAAACTTAATGCTCCACGTGGCACTTTTAACAGCCGATTCCTTAACTATTCTCACTGTTCCGCCGCCACCGCCGTACTCTATTTCTTCACCACCGTGAATCACTTTCAGCAACTGCAATACTGATGCATCATAAGAAAGACTCAGATCACTGTAAAACTTCTTATCAGATGTAGCCTTAACCTCTACCGTAACCTCATCACCCACAATACCGGATGTTGAGCTGACACTTATATTAACTGTACCATCTGCATACACATTATCAGGAGACAATGTTGTAAGCCCCAATACAACAACACATATCAATAAAAATGCTGCAACCCTCTTTTTCATAATATCACCTCATCACTGTTCAATAACTATTTTACCAAGCATATGCCGCCTGATTCTTACAATATCAACAAGACTTACCGCACCATCCTTCGTGCAGTCTGCCGCAAGTGAATACGCACCATTCACCTGTATCTTTCCTAACATTATTCGTCTTATTCGGACGATATCAACCAGACTCACTACCCCATCACCATTAACATCACCATATATAACAATGCTATATGCCTTCAATTCCGAACCATCTTCCCGATACAACACCAGCCTGTCACCGGTTCTGATTGCACCGGTATTAACGGTTCCATCCGTTTTTATCACTTTAACAGTCACATCACTTGATGTTGTTATATTTGATTTAATCTTTGTTATGGTGTCACCTATAGTGAAACCCGAAATCACACCAGCCTCATTATCAGTTCTATATGAACCAAAATCATACTGATTCTTTGGAACCGTTGGCGTTTCTGCCGGTGTCTCCGTCGGTTTTTGTGTAGGTATCTGTGTTGGCCTTTGTGTCTGTGGTTCTGTACTGCTTGGAGATTCAGTTTCACTTTCTCCTCCGCCTGATTCACTTTCCGTCTCAGGCTCTTTCTCCTGTTCTTTTCGAATCACATTGATAGTATATGTACGAACATCTCCATTTTCTGCAGTTACAACAACATCTATCTTATTATCACCAACACTAAGATTAACCACTCCGTTGCCGGTCATCTTTGCCTTGCTATCTGCCAACGCAGCAACAATATTAACCGATGCCACCTGATAATCTACAATCAAGCCATACTCTTCAACAAACTTGCCAAAACTTGGCGTAACATTATGTCCGTCTATTCCCAAACTTGCAAGAGTGTTGTTCGGACTACCGGTCTTAGTCGGTATTGCACACACCTTTTCCGGCATATTTTTATATACAGGAATATAAAACACAAGTGCGGTATTGGTCTTCATAACATCCGAATAAGCCTTTGCTGCCGTTACAGACTCACTTCGCGGTGCTAACACATGTGTCATATACTGATGTACATATCCATAATAATTGATAAGGTCATATTTTTGGTAATAAACCGTTTCCTGACCAATTGATATATAATTACTTCCCAGATATATTGAACCGCCCAAGATAGACTTCATTCTCGTATTCCATGGCCTGAGATATGTAGTACCTGTGCTGACCTGTTTAAGGCCATTAACCACAGGGTCTCCTGTACTTCCGGCACTTGCCCATATATTAAAATAATTATAGTATCCTGCATAACCTTTTACAGTTCCCGAAATACTTCTTCCTGAACCATCCTGACCCTGTTCCTGTTTAATTCGTGCAGCCAGATGATAAGGACTTACTTTAGACATCTGACCTGCATAAAGCAGCGCACTTGCATAAGAAAACAACTTATCATCATACCGTAATTCATGAGTGGAACTTTCCATAAATGTACCCTCAATAATATTAGATATACCTTTATCCGTATGTATGTTGGCATCAAAAGAAAGTTTCTCAAACATAAATATATTAGTTTCATTGAGGAAATTCCTCGGATCCAATGTGTACTCCAAAAGTTCTTTGGATGACTGTACCCATTTACCTCCATCCCAGGGATACCATGTACTAGTCTCCCAGTTATAATACGGACTGGAATACGTCCCATCAGCGTTCACTTTAGTTTCTGTGGACTTCCAGGAACTTATGGACTCTTTTCCTATAAGACTTAAAGCCTGTACATTTTGCTTATTCACAACAGAATTCCAATCTGTATTTACGTGATCAGCAATAAACACCCACTTAGGATATTTCTTATGAAGTGCTTTAAGTGCTTCTTTGTAGCTTTCAGGAAAATTCTGTGAACTAAGATACTTCTCAAAGTCCATATCTTCTGAGTAATCAATATCCTCATCCAACTCCACATAATCTCCATCCATGTATCCCACATAATTCTGTCCGCTCTTAAAAAAAGAGACTTTATACCAAACCTTATAATCTGATACTTTAACAGTTTCAAGTATCTCCAACTTCAATCCACCATTAACCTGTGTAAGAACCGTAGATGACGTATTAGGTGCCGAACGGACATTTAACTTAGTCACACCTTTTTTAACCGAACCGGTGGGATTAACTATTATCTCTGTAGGTGTTTCCGGCTCTGTGTTCAACTCGCCGGAACTTTCTGTCTCGTCCGGCATAGAACTTCCGGACTCGGACTCTTCCTTAGCGCCTTGCGTTTCCGCAGCCTTAGTCTCTGTAGCATATGTTCTGACAGAAGCCACAGTACAAAACACCGCCACCGTCACAACCAGAAGCACAAATGCAACCGCAATTATTAACTTTTCGTATCTTTGGTGCAGTCGTAATTTGTTCATCCAATCACCTTTCGTTTATACAAACCATAGCCGGCGCCAATGCACCAACTAACTAATTATTCTTACCAAACTCTGAAAGCTTGAGGCCTTCATTTCTCTCAAGTACCATGTTAACACTCCAACTGTTAACAAAGAGCAACAATGGATTATCTCTCAAATCCTTTATCTTCTTCATATCAGAAGTACCAACGATTCTGTTCATATTAATTTCCTCAGGATTCTCAATCCATCTGATATGCTCGTACGGCAATGGTTCCAGCTTAATATCAACATTGTACTCATTCTTAAGTCTGTACTCAAGAACCTCAAACTGAAGCACACCTACAACACCTACGATAATCTCTTCCATACCGGTATTGAACTCCTGGAATATCTGAATAGCACCTTCCTGCGCAATCTGACTGATACCCTTAACAAACTGCTTACGCTTCATAGTGTCCATCTGGCGCACTCTCGCAAAATGTTCCGGTGCAAATGTAGGAATTCCCTCAAAAGCAAACTTATCATTAGACGTACAGATAGTATCACCAATAGAAAATATACCAGGGTCAAACACACCAATAATATCGCCTGCATAGGCTTCCTCAACAATATGTCTTTCCTGAGCCATCATCTGCTGTGGCTGTGCAAGTCTAATCTTTTTACCACCCTGCACATGATTAGCCTCCATACCGGCCTCAAACTTACCCGAACAAATTCTCATAAACGCAATTCTGTCTCTATGAGCCTTATTCATATTAGCCTGAATCTTAAATACAAATGCTGAAAACTTTTCTTCAACCGGATCAATAATACCCGCCGATGAATTTCTGGCAAGGGGAGTTGTTGTCATATCCAGGAAATGCTCCAAAAATGTCTGCACACCAAAATTAGTAAGAGCAGAACCAAAGAATACCGGTGTAAGATTGCCTGCCTGCACCTGTGCTATGTCAAACTCCGCACTGGCACCATCCAAAAGCTCTATATCCTCCATAAGCTTTTCGTGGAACGCTGGTCCTATCTCACCAAGCAATGCATCATCATCAACTGATACGTTCTTTGTGTCAACTTCTTTCTGACCATTCATAGCCGCCTTAAAGAGCGAAACTTCTCTCTTATTACGGTCATACACACCCTTAAACTCCTTACCACAGCCGATAGGCCAGTTTACAGGACAGGTGCTGATGCCAAGCACATTCTCAATCTCATCAAGAAGCTCAAATGGATCATTCGCCTCTCTATCCATCTTATTGATAAATGTAAAGATTGGAATCTTTCTCATAACACAAACTTTGAAAAGCTTAATAGTCTGCTTCTCAACACCCTTTGAAGCATCAATAACCATGACCGCTGAATCGGCCGCCATAAGTGTACGGTAAGTATCCTCTGAGAAATCCTCGTGTCCCGGAGTATCAAGGATATTGATACAATATCCGCCATAATTAAACTGAAGCACAGAAGAAGTTACAGAGATACCTCTTTCCTTCTCAATTTCCATCCAGTCAGAAACTGCATGTTTAGCAGTCTTCTTACCCTTAACACTTCCGGCAAGATTAATTGCACCTCCATAAAGCAGGAACTTCTCTGTAAGTGTAGTCTTACCGGCATCCGGATGGGAAATAATCGCAAAAGTCCTTCTCTTTTCTATTTCGCTTCTAATATCAGACATCGTTGTCTTCTCCTCTCAAACCAAAACTATTCTACCAGATAAATGCACCATACAAAACGCCTGTAGCACATTTACCAATAATTACAATAAGAGTTTGCTTGCAAACCCTCTGTGCCCGAGCAGTGTTGTAAAGCAACTATCTACCTTACCGCGAGGTGCACATAAAAGTAATTATCCCATAGGATAATTACAAAGCCTATGATGTTTACACACCATAGGCTTTACTATTACATCGTAAGTATTATACCGCAAGAACGAAGGGACATCAAGCAAATTAAACTATTTTGTGAAAATGTTTTGCCTTTTCACACCCAAATCTCTTTCCCCAATGTAAAAGAATATATAACCTTTCCCTTCACCGGCAATCCAGTCAGCTGGGACAATGCCTTACCGTAATAATCCAGCTGAACCTTATACCTCTTAACAAGTTCATGCACGCCTGCCTCCCCACGTTTCACCCTGTCAGTCTTGTAATCCACAATAGTTATTCCGTCATCCTCAACAAGATAAAGGTCTATCACACCCTGAATAAGCTGAGTTTCATCATGTTCTTTATCAATGAAAACAAACGGCTGCTCTCTCCACAGTTTGCCTTTATCTGAAGCAGTCTTCACACGATTACCTATATCTGACCTGCAAAATGTCACAATATCCATAACCTTAATCGACTCAGCCTGTGCTACATTAATCTTTTCAGTATCAAGCATATTATCCAACTGAGTTTTAATACATTCTGACAGTGTCTCATCATCCGTCAGCAGACTGTAATCGAGGCACTCCATTATTCTATGATAGGCAGTACCACGTTCGTTACCTGCAAGTGCTTCTTGTGCATCACGCAAAAACTTAGGAATCACCTTAGTTCTCTCATCCTCTCCTGCCATCTCAGCGACTTCAACACCGTCAGCCACCATCCTCTCCGCCGAAAGGTCTGCATCCATCTGCATATGTTTAAGCTCCGAAACCGTAACCTTTGCTTTCTTTGCACTATCAACAGAGTATGGATACACCGGAATCACATCAGCTTCCACATCATCGATGCTATTATAATCCTCCGACTTACCTTTCTCTGATACAACCACATTCGACACAGATTTCACCGATACCCCCTCATCAGTTAACACCTCATCTTCTGTGACCTCTGCATTGTATACCAGCACATTAAACCTGCCCTGATTAAATTCCTCGCCCATATATGCCACCGGCATAATCATATCAAAAAATGTGTTAAATTTAGATATGTCGGTGTACGTAAACCGTTTGCTTTGCTGAATCTCCCAAGCTTTGTCATGCCACTTTTGCGTTGTCTCCTCATTTTTCACTGTACCCGTTATTATTAACTTTTCCCTTGCACGGGTCATAGCCACATAAAGGACTCTCATTTCTTCACTTATACTGTCCGCTACTAATTTTGATGCTATAGCTGCTTTGGCAATAGTCTGTCTCTTGATTCGTTCTTCAGGATAAACCACACTTGTACCAATCCCCAGCTCCTGATCAAGCAGCACATCACCCTTTGCGTCATTTTTATTAATCTGCTTCCCCATGCCGGACAATATAACAACCGGAAATTCCAGTCCTTTACTCTTATGAATAGTCATAATGCGGACAAGATTTTCATGTTCCGAAAGAACCGAAGCTTCTCCCATCTCAACATCGAACTTCTGCATACGCTCAATATATCTTAAGAAATTAAACAAACCACTGTAACTTGTGCTTTCGTACCCTGCTGCCTTCTCTAAAAGAACATCAAGATTAGCCTGTCTACGTTGTGCTGCCGGCATAGTTCCCACATAATCATAATATCCGGTCTCGTATATAACAGTCCAAATAAGGTCCCTCACTGACATAAGTTTGGCTTTCTCCCTATATCTGCTAAGCATTTCTAAAAATGTCACAACCTTACATCTTAGTTCATCAACAAT
>JAFQIQ010000116.1 GCA_017397445.1 Lachnospira sp. | reverse complement strand
GCGAATACGCTTGGCAAGCTCAATGCCCGTGATGTTTTTCATAGGATGTTTCATATCCGTCAACAACTGTTTCTTCTACAGCATAGTAGTAGTAACGAACTCCTGTTGCACTCTGTGCAGGGAGGTCAGTCCAAGTATTCTGCCAGTTATTTGACTTATTAAGTGTAGCAGAACCAATCTTTGCTACCTCACCTGGTTCACCATTGATTTTTGTTATCTTACGAATTGTATTTCCTTCAGCATCAGTTTCCTCTGTAATTGTTACTTTGAAACCATTGCTGTAGTCCTTTTGGTGTCCCATAGGGTCTTTATTAACGTGCAAACTAAGCCAATAGGTATTATTGTATGTTTTCTGAAGTGCATCCGTCTTATTGAAATAAATACAGCCGTTTTCTTCATCAAGACTTATAAGATTCTTATATGACATTCCAGCACCTGGACCCATTCCATCATATCCATATACTGAAACGCTGTAATCTTCATAAGCATACACACCATAGCCATATGTCCAGTCATTCATCAATACATTTTTATTGGTATCATATTCACCAATATTTGTACCACTATCATGTAATGCGAGAATACTTATAGAAGGATAGTTTTGTTGAGTTCCCATTCCTGGACCCATTCCACCAACAAATGTATTATCCTTTTCTAAAGCTGTTTTACCGCCTTGTGCCAACATTTTATCAAAGGCTTCTTTGTAAAGACTTATAAGTGCCGATGAATCAGTAAGACTGCTTAACTGTGCGTTAGGCTCGTCAGAACGATAGAGAGTAACTGTTACAGCATCATCGTCCGTGTGGTTTTCGTTACCGTCACTCCATTCCTTTTCAACAATAATATCTGCTTCTCCAATTTCTTCTTCAGGATTCTGAACCATAGGATTCATGAAGAAGTTCATGTGTGACTCACCGCCGCCGTTGGTAACATCTTCTGCGATAACATTACCATTAGTGTTTGTGGTTACAACATGAATATCAGGAGCTAATGTCTGGAAACTACCATCTCCTATATTTACTGTTAATGCCGGCTCTCCGCCATTCATAGCAGGTGCATTAACCAGGTTAACAAGAATATTAGTACCCTGATAGAATACAAGCTCACCGCCGGCAGACATACCATTTGTATCATTGATAGCAAATTGCTTCATATTTGATGAAAGCCATTTGCCCAACTCCACAGTACCGGCTGTACCAGAATTGTCTGAGTTTTTAAATGAACTCATATCAATATTCATAATAAGATACTGACCGTTGTTGAATGCCCCTGCTTCGGTATCTGTCGATTTTTTGGCATTAATGTCTTTAATTACAATTTTACCATTAATCTTGTTAAAATCTTCCGCTGTAAGATTTACTACGTTTTCGCCATCAGGATTCAGTGTAATAACAAGGTCTTTTACCTTATTCTGATCAGACATTTCGTCTTTGGGCTGAGTGCTTGGCTCAGTCGTGCTTTCCGTAGAATCCTGTGTATTTGTATCAGTAGAAACATCAGATTCCGTTGCACTTGTGGTTGATTCAGTTGTGCTTGTAGTTGATTCTGTAGTGATTTCAGTTGTACTCTGTGTGGTATTCTGTTCATCACCAGGATTATTATTCGCATTTGATTCTACAAACTCAACAGAAGCAACATTATTTTCCTTTTCACCATATGCCTTTGACAAATTCTGATAATATGTTCTCAAAGCATCAAAGTCCATAAAGTCTGTGGAATAATGAGAAATATAGGAGTTATCAAGAACCGATGAACGGGTTACGTCAAATGTAGTACCGTCAGCCCTTTTAACAACAAACGTATCTCTTACAGTAGGATAGTCTAATTCCACATCACCTGTACCATATACCTGATAATCAGCAGGAACAACAAAATCAGGTACATTTCCAAGCATTGCGTCGCCGCCAGGTTCCCAGTTTTCACCGATTACATTGAGGAGCTTTCCTACATACTGGTTAGGATAGAACACTCCGCCTTTGACAGTTTTTCCCGCAAAGTTACCATTAGTATGGCTTCCAACCGTTACCGTATCAAAAGCAAAGTAATGGAAATCTCCTGCAACGCCCAGAGGACCGCCTCTGTACCAGATTGTGTTCTCATAGGGAACTGTAAGCGTTGGCAGTCCGTCAGGATTTTCCTCCACCGCCTTTGCTTTCAGCACACCTCCGTTGCTGAGTGGCATTGCCTGTGAAAAAGCAGACAAGCCGAGTAAGAGCGAGGTTACGCCACTAATTATGCGTTTCCCCAAAGTTTTTTTCATACGAAAATCACCCTTCCTTAAAATTTATTTAGAATATATATCAAAAAATGGGAACTATCCGATAAAACATCCCTCGTCAAGGTATAGTTCCACACTTTACTATAATAATTATACCACACTTGCCAAAAAATTGCAATACGTTTTAACAACTATGCG
>JAFQIQ010000115.1 GCA_017397445.1 Lachnospira sp. | reverse complement strand
GTAAAGACAACCGTCTGCAATCTTAAATAATTCCTCATACTCTGAAGCGTCCTTAGGATATTCTGCAATTCCTATGGATATCGTAAAATTATATCCCTGCTTCTTCTCTGCCAGCTTTAATTTAAGTCGCTTTCTAACCGCCTTAAGAGCATCCTTAACCTCATCAATATCCTCAAATTCAGTAAACAAAATAGTAAACTCATCGCCACCTATTCTGCCTATAAGACCTCTGTTGCCGATTGTTCTTTGCAATTCTCCCGCAAAACTTAATATAACTTCATCGCCAAAATAATGACCATAGGTATCATTAACTGATTTAAAATCATCTATATCCATTACAGAAAGGAACATTCTTTTCTTGTCAGTTCCATTAGCAACTTTAATAGCTTCGATTATGCCGTCTGTCACAGCCTTTTTATTAAGGACTCCTGTAGCGGAATCTTTATTCGCAGTATTATCATAAAGAACAGCCTTCTGCTCTATACGACCGCCAATTTCTGAGATAAGACCTACAACCATCGTCTTTCCTGAACTCTCAGTGAGGGTTTCGCCTCTAAAATTCAGTGTATCACGTCTTCCACCCTTAGACATAATCTTAGACTGAAATGTCACTGAAAATGAGTCAACACCTTTTCTTATATTATCACAAAGATTATTAAACGCTTCTACCTGAGAACTTTCAACAAGGTCAAGTGCTATCATTCTTTGCTGCCACGAATCCAAAAAGTCCTTCTCAATAAACTCAACACGACCATTAATATACATATATATATTAATTATGCCCTTATTAAAATCATACTCGAATATCTTTTCCTTAATCTGAGTAAGCATAGAACGATACTTTTTAACATTGGTGTAGTATAGTGCGAATTTTTCTCTTTGTACCACTACATCATAAAAACGCAGCTCATACAAATTATGTCCGTCAAGCTTATTATTGCTTTCCTTCTTATAAACAAACATCCAGCGATATCTTTCACCTTTAATCTGACATCTTATTATAATAGGCTCATTCTCACTACCCTTGCTAATATATTCTATGAACTGCTGACGATCATCTTCATGCACCAGTCTGTCAAATGTGAACATAGTATTAGAACCAAAGGCTCTGTAAAAACGCTCATCTCCCATGATAATCATATAACTGTCATCTATTGTACAATTAGCCTCCAGTATATCACCATCAGCCATACTCATACTAACCGGTATCATAACAAGCCCTCCTTACATAAATTTCTATATACAAATTGAAGCCTTATTACTAAGGCTTCAAAACATAGTACTCCCTAAAATGTTGCATCCATAGCCTGCTGTAAATCGCCGATAATATCATCAACATTCTCGATACCAACTGACAATCTAACCAAATCAGGCTGTACACCGGCTTCCACAAGCTGCTCTTCTGAAAGCTGTCTGTGTGTATGACTTGCAGGATGAAGAACCGAAGTTCTTGAATCCGCCACATGAGTAACAATTGCAATCATCTTTAAGTTATCCATAAACTTAACAGCTGTTGCTCTGTCACCCTTAAGACCAAAAGAAATAACTCCGCAAGTACCATTAGGCATATACTTCTGCTGAAGTTCATGATACTTATTACCCGGCAAATCCGCATAGTTCACCCAAGAAACATGCTCATTATTCTCCAAAAACTGTGCAACCTTAAGAGCATTAGAGCAGTGACGCTCAACTCTCAGATGCAATGTCTCAAGACCGATATTAATAAGGAATGCATTCATAGGTGCCTGAATAGAACCCAAATCTCTCATAAGCTGAGAGGTTGCCTTTGTTATGTACGCACCCTTACCGAACTTCTCTGTATATACAATGCCATGATATGACTCATCAGGAGTTGTAAGTCCCTTAAACTTATCGCCGTATGTTGCCCAGTCAAAGTTACCGCTGTCTACGATACAGCCACCGATAGTTGCAGCATGACCATCCATATACTTTGTTGTTGCATGAGTTACAATATCAACACCAAACTCGAAAGGTCTGCAGTTGATAGGTGTAGCAAATGTATTATCAACAATAAACGGAACACCATTCTTATGTGCAATATTCGCAAACTTCTCCAAATCAAGCACTACAAGTGCAGGATTAGCAATTGTCTCACCAAAAATACACTTTGTATTAGGTCTGAAAGCTGCCTGAATCTCCTCTTCAGAAGCATCAGGGTCAACAAATGTAACCTCAATACCAAGTTTCTCCATAGTAACACCAAAAAGATTAAATGTTCCTCCATAAATAGCAGATGTACTGATAAAATGGTCTCCTGCCTCACAGATATTAAACACTGCATAGAAATTAGCAGCCTGACCTGAAGATGTAAGCATCGCTGCATAACCGCCTTCAAGATCACATATCTTCTTAGCTACGCAATCATTAGTAGGATTCTGAAGTCTTGAATAAAAATATCCTTCCTTCTCAAGATCAAACAACGCACCCATCTCATCGCTTGATTCATACTTAAATGTTGTACTCTGAATAATAGGTACAATTCTTGGCTCACCATTCTTTGGCTCCCAACCACTCTGTATACACTTAGTTTCAATTCTGTAATCACTCATGTCTTAACCTCATTCCGCCCCGGCACGGGCTATTAGTATACACTGCCGTAATATCAGTCAGCCACCGCATTCTTTACGGCCTGAACCTTAGTAATCATCTTACCTGTAACTTCTACTATCTTAAATGTATATCCGTCACACTCACACTGGAAATCATCACCCTCTCGCGGAATTCTTCCCATCTGATTTATAAGATAACCATTAATTGTATCAATATCTTCACAAACAAACTTAATCTCAAACATATCCTCGATATCTTCCAGATATGTCTTTCCTGACATAACATATGTACCATCCGCCTGTCTGCTGATTAACTCTTCCTCATCATCATATTCATCCAGAATATTACCAACTATCTCCTCAAGAATATCCTCTAATGTAATAATACCCGCCGTCTGTCCGTACTCATCCACCACAACTGCCATATGAACTTTCTTTGACTGCATAGCCTTAAACAGCACATTAACATTACGAGTTTCAGGAATATAGCTGGCATTAAACATAATATGATTCTTAAGTTCGATAAGTTTCTTTCCCCTGTTATGCTCATCCACGTATATCTTTAACAAATCACGCAAATGCATAATACCGACAATCTTATCGATATCTCCGTCATAAACCGGATATCTTGAATAGGTACCATTCACAACAAAATCAAATGCTTCATCCACAGTTAAATTGCCATCAATAGCCACAATACTGTTTCGATGTGTCATAACATCCTGAGCCTGCTTATCACCGAATTCAAAGATGTTATTAATCATCTCGGCCTCATTCTCCTCAAGAACGCCCTGTTCCTGACCTTCATTGACCATATCCATAATTTCTTCTTCTGTTACGTCGTCCTCTTTCTTTCCTTTACCGGAAAATTTCTTGAATATAGAAGACAATATTCCTTCATTATTCCCATCCGCGGGATGGCCATCATTCATTTCTTTACCCTTCCTTTAAGTAAATATAATAATTAGTCACCGGCTATTCATATGAATCTCCGATGACTAAACTATACCATACTACTAAAATAACGTCAAGTTTAACACTGTAAGGGATATTACTCTCTATTCTGCTAAGCCAAGTTCAACATTGATACCCGCAAGGTATTTCATAAGTTTAACTGCATCATTAATATTTAATTCTTTATCAGCTATTGTATCTGCAGTGTATAAGTTTATATTATCATCTTCATAGCCTGAAAGATATTTTTTCAATGCTACAGCATCAGCGATATTAATATTATCATCATCATTAACATCACCATATCGAACTTTGATTCCACAAGCAGTGCATGTACCTGTTCCATCATCGTGACGTGTGCATGTGTGAAATTCTTCCCTGATAAGAGTCACATCCGTTGTACCTGTGGTCGGTATTGAAGTATATAATGTAGTTTTATCAAGAGTGTTATCATTTTTAAGTGCGTACCAACAACCGGATAATGTGCTGGTTGCACTGCTATTCTTAGGCATTTTGAGTATATGCAGATTTTCACCATTTTCCACCATATTGTTAAATAATATAACATTGCTCATATCAAAGTTACTTAAATCTAAGCATTTAAGTTTTTTGCAACAATAAAATGCATAGCCTAACGTTTCCACATTGGATACATCCCAGTTACTCACATCAAGTGATTCCAAGTTGCAACAATTGTTGAATATAGAGCTCATATTGGTTACTTTACCTGTGTCAAATGAGCTTACATCAACGGACGTCAAACTGATACAATCCTGAAACATACTACCCATATTGGTAACAATAGAGGTATTAAAGTTACTTAAATCAAGTGTTGTAAGTGCTTGACATTTATAGAACATCTGGTACATATTGGTAACTTTATTGGTGCTAAAATGTCCTAAATTTAATGAAGACAATGATTTACAATACCAGAACATACTCCCCATATCAGTTACATTAGATGTATTAAACCTACTAATATCAAGAGTTGTCAGTGCATCGCATGATCCAAACATACAATTCATATTAGTAGCTTTTGAAGTAACAAAATTACTTAAATCAAGCTTTGTTAATTTGTTACAACCATAAAACATTGAGCTGAAATTGGTAACATTACTTACATCAAAATTACTTACATTCAGTTCTGTAAGTGATTTGCAATAGTAAAACATCAAAGAAACATTAGTAACTTTAGATGTATCGAAGCTACTTACATCAACTTGTTTCAAAGAACTGCAGTAGGCAAACATCATTCGCATATTAGTACAGTTCGATGTTTTAAGTCCATTTAAGTATATATTGGTCAAACAATCATTACTATAGAACATACTGCTCATATTCGTTATATTAGAAGATGTATTAACAAATGTGTCACCAAGCTTTATCTGCTCCACAGCATCAAGATTGTATACAAGCTGACTAACACTCTTTGGTGCGGTAATGTCTATATACAAGTACTTTATAGAGGTAAGTTCTGTATTAAAATTAGGATCGTAAGTAAGTGAGGCTAACTTAAACTGTTCTCCATCTATGACATTACTATCTCCATAAGCAGTTTCACCACTTTTATCATCTTCAACCCACAGAAGGTTGTTACTATATACCGTCCATGCAACACCACTGAATCTTCCACTACTTGTCTTTGTAAGCTTACTTGTGTCAAAATGGTCTATTTCAGCTGCAAAAACTTTAGTTACAGCACCTTCAAATACGCCAGTAAGCCCCGCAAGTGGTATGGTACTTACCAAAATTGTTGTCATTGCTACGAGTGCCATAATTTTATAAATTAAACTTTTTCTCATATCGCTCTCCCTAATTAAAATTTAAAGTTTAATAATTTATATTTCTGTATTAATATAGCACTTTTATATGTTAATGTAAAGTT
>JAFQIQ010000013.1 GCA_017397445.1 Lachnospira sp. | reverse complement strand
GCTTCTTACGAAAGAACGTGGTAAGATATCGGCATTTGCAAAGGGCGCAAGGCGTCCAAGCAGTCCGCTTCTGGGTGTCACCCGTGCTTTTGTTTTCGGCACATTTATGATGTATGAAGGCAGAACTACGTATAATCTTAAGCAGGCAAACATTACGAATTATTTTGAAGATGTACTGCTGGATTATGATGCGGTGTGTTATGCCTGCTATTTTGCGGAGCTTGCTGACTATTATGGAAGAGAAAATGTGGATGCATCATCGGACATTAATCTTTTATATGTTGCATTGAAAGCTCTGATTAATAAGAATATTCCCAATAAACTGGTGCGTTATATATATGAACTGCGTCTGATTGCCGAGAATGGAGAATGCCCTGAATTGTTTAGTTGCAGAGAGTGTGGCAGTGCTGAAGGGATAGATGTGTTTTCTATGTCAAAGGAAGGTGTGCTTTGTGCGGGATGTCACGGGGCGGCAAGTGATAAGATAAGGATTAATCAGTCTACACTTTATGCATTACAGTATATAGTATCGTCGCCCATGGAAAAGCTTTTTAAGTTTACGGTAAGTGACGAGGTGCTTGTGGAACTGGGACGAGTAGTGGGCGTGGTGTGTGATAGGACATTTGACAAGGTGATGAAATCGGCGGAGATGCTAGATAATTAAAATCTCCACTTGTCATACAGTGAAAAATGTTATAAAATTACCTAAATCAATATAAGCGTCGCATCCGGCGAGGCAGAAATGAGGAGTTATTTATGGAAAAGACAATGGACAAAATTACAGCATTAGCAAAGGCGAGAGGTTTTGTATATCCTGGTTCGGAGATTTATGGTGGTCTTGCGAATACTTGGGATTATGGTAACCTTGGTGTTGAGTTGAAGAACAATGTTAAGAAGGCTTGGTGGCAGAAGTTTGTACAGGAGAGCCCATACAATGTTGGCGTCGACTGTGCAATTCTTATGAACCCACAGACTTGGGTGGCTTCAGGACATTTGGGTGGATTCTCAGATCCTTTGATGGATTGTAGAGAGTGCCACGAGAGACATAGAGCAGATAAGCTTATTGAGGACTGGGCATTCGAGAATAATTTTGATATTGGCGGTTCATGTGACGGTTGGTCTAATGAGAAGATGAAGGAATTTATCGATGAGCATAATATCAATTGTCCGACCTGTGGTAAGCATGACTTTACGGATATCAGACAGTTTAATCTTATGTTTAAGACATTCCAGGGCGTTACAGAGGATGCTAAGAATACAGTTTACTTAAGACCTGAGACGGCACAGGGTATCTTTGTTAACTTCAAGAATGTTCAGAGAACATCGAGAAAGAAAGTGCCATTTGGTATTGCTCAGATTGGTAAGTCATTCCGTAATGAGATTACACCTGGTAACTTTACATTCCGTACAAGAGAGTTCGAGCAGATGGAGCTTGAGTTCTTCTGTAAGCCGGGTACAGACCTTGAGTGGTTCCAGTACTGGAGACAGTTCTGTATTGATTGGTTGAAGTCACTTGGTATCAAGGATGAGGAGATGAGAGCAAGAGACCATTCTCCGGAAGAGCTTTGTTTCTATAGTAAGGGTACAACAGATATCGAGTTCCTTTTCCCATTCGGTTGGGGCGAGCTTTGGGGTATTGCTGACAGAACAGATTATGACCTTACTCAGCATCAGAATGTATCAGGTGAGGATATGTCTTACTTTGATGATGAGGAGAAGGAGAAGTATATTCCATATGTTGTTGAACCATCACTTGGTGCAGACAGAGTTACACTTGCATTCCTTTGTGCAGCTTATGATGAGGAAGAGCTTGAGGGCGGAGATGTGAGAACAGTGCTTCACTTCCATCCGGCACTTGCACCTGTAAAGGTTGGTATCCTTCCACTTTCAAAGAAACTTAATGAGGGTGCAGAGAAGATTTATGCAGAACTTTCTAAGTATTATAATTGTGAGTTTGATGATAGAGGAAATATCGGTAAGAGATATAGAAGACAGGATGAAATCGGTACTCCATTCTGTGTAACTTATGACTTTGAGTCAGAGGAAGATGGTGCTGTAACAGTTCGTGACAGAGATACTATGGAGCAGGAAAGAGTAAAGATTGAAGATCTGAAGGCATATTTTGAGAAGAAATTTGCTTGGTAATTAACGGTGATTCGCTAGAGCTTGTCGGTTAGGCGGGCTTATAGGAGGGCAGAGATTATGCTATGTGTCAAATGTGGTGAAGAATATGAAGGCGCATCTTGTCCAAGATGTGAAGGCCCACAGATACTTGTGAATAATGATGATTACCTTAGGCGAAAGAGAGCATATGAGGAGAAGCAGGCCCAAGGGTCTGCTTCTTTGTCTAATGAAGCAGAGAGTAATCCGGAAGTGGATTTTATAGTGCAGCTTGCAAATAAGGTAAGCAAAACAGTCAAAGACAAAAAGAAAGAAAAAGCTAAGGAACAAAAACGTAAACGTAAAACAAGAATTAATGTTAAGGCGGTTGTAATTGCTGCTGTTGCTTTAGCAGCTATAATTACGGCAATTGTATTGCTGGTAACATCTTTAGGTGGAAAGAAAAATCTTTATGCAAGATATAATGGCAATGTGTATGTTATAAAAAAGGACAATATGGTACAAGTCGGAGCTGATGACAATACATTTTTTACGGCTGATGAAAAACATTTTTATGAGAGCACAATATTAAAAGATTACAAAGCGGAATGTATAATTGATAAGCAGGCGTCAGAAAAAGGAAAATTATTGACTGCTGTTATATATGATGAAAGCACTTCATTATACAAGCTTATGCTAAGTAACAATAAAGATGTATCATGCGTAGCTGAAAGTGATAAGCGTATGGATATAGTGTATGTGTCCGATAATGGTGAACTTGTATACACCGCTTTGGATGTTGTTAATGATGAAGGATACGCAGGAGCTTATGAGTTATATATATATGAGGCACTCAATGCAAAGAAGTCACTTGAAGAGGGAAGTGTAAAGCAGTTAACGGATAGTTTGAAGCATACGTATGTACTTGCAGGCAGGTCGAAAGTATTGTTTGTTGATGCAGATAGTAATCTTTGCGTTTACGATTACATTTCAGACAAAAGCGTGGAGTGTATTGCTGAGAATGTGACAGGTGTATATATTATGGAAAATGAATATGAAGACAGATACTCATTTCATACAGGTTATGTTTCTGTATCAGATGCTTCTGTTGGCATAATATATAATGAGAAGGGCAGATGTTATTATAGTGATTTTTCATCCGGGTCAGGTGAGCGCGTGTATATGGGGGCGATACCAACAGGTGTAACGACAATGGTATATAAGAAGAATGAGTATATGTATTATCGTTCCGGAGATAAATTATCAATAACAACATTTAACAAAGTATTAAATGAGACCGGAAACGGTTATACTACGGTCCTTGATACTAAAGAACTTGCTACGGTTAATGATAAATCCGATTTGCTGTGGATATCTGATAAAGACTCTCTGATCTATGTGAATTCCAACAATGATATGTGTATGGTGAAAAAGGAAAAGGTTACGGTGCTACATCAGAATGTTAAGGGGGACAGTATTAAATATATTGCTGGTTCAAAAAGTGGAATTGTGTACTCGAAGGACGGAGAATGGTATTACAATAACGAATTGAATGATAGAGGAGTAAGAATCAGTTTGCCGGAACAGACAAATGTAAAAGAAACGATACGTCATAATGGTAAACTGTATATACTTTTAGATAGTGAAAAGTTATATGCATATAAGTCGGGAGAATTGAAAGAGATTAATTCTGCGCAGTATATATGGCTTGATAATTAAAAAATGGAAGCGGATTGGTCCGCGATACTTATAATTATGTTCGAATTAGCACTCGACAACTATAGTCTGAGACCGCACAAACTTAGTGTTTGTGCGGTTTGTTGTTATTTGTCAAAAAAAGAATAAAAAAATACAAAAAAGGTGTTGACAAGATGATTTTAGGGTGATATTATATACAAGTCGCCGCGAGCGACACACAAAGCAAAATACAACAAACGTCAGCAAATAAGGGCGTTTGAAGTATAAATGGTCTTTGACAATTGAACAGTAAAACAACCTTGAAAATTCTTTAAGAATTTCAATTTTTACGAACTTAGCAGAATCGCGATGAGGCTTTGGCGAG
>JAFQIQ010000114.1 GCA_017397445.1 Lachnospira sp. | reverse complement strand
TTCGACTTTGTTGAGTATGAAGGTGCAGTAACCATAAGAAGTTTTATTATCGGTGATTGCGATGGTGACGAAGAAATTACGATAGACGATGCAATTTATCTTGCTTTCTACACATTCTATTCCGACAGGTATCCTATTCCCGAAGGTATGAATGTTGACTTTGATAAAGATGGAGTGGTTACGGTAGATGATGCAATCTATCTTGCTTTCCACACATTCTATCAGGATAGGTATCCTTTAAATTAAAAGATTGGAGAATATATAATGAAAAGAATTTTAGGACTTATACTTGCTATAGTTTTAATAGTTACTATGCTTCCCTCTGTGATGGCAGCGTCTGTACCTACGATGACAATGTCAAGTAGTAGCGGACATGATGTGGGAGATGTGGTGACATTAACAATATCTTTTGATTATGGTGATAACAAAATTAAAAGTATTGCTATGGACAGCTTTACATACGATAAAAATGTTTTGAAATTAAATTCACTTAGCTGGGAGATAGGAGGATTCCTTGCTACCGCTGACCCTGATGGTGATTCACTTATTGCTTTCACATCTGCTACAAAGGTAACCGGTGTTGTTATGAAAGCTGAAGTGGAAGTGATTGGTCAAAGTAGTGATTTAACACAAGAAATTACCTTTAATTCTTTGGTTACACCAGAAACCGGCAGTAATATTACCGTCGCAGTTACAGGCGGTGTAATTACACTTAATCCTACAGAACTTACAGGTACACAAACTGTAGTTATTACTGCTCCTGTTAAGGGTGCAACTCCTCAAAACACAATTGCTGCAGGTACAGGTTATACTGGAACAATTGCTTGGGAGGGTAACCCTGCAAAATTTGCAGCTAACACAGTTTATGCAGCGAACATTACTTTAACAGCGGCATCCGGATACATTTTCGACAATGACGCAACTGGTAATGTTGCCGGTGCAACAATTACTAACAATTCTGTTTCAAATGACGGCAGCAAATTGACATTCAAGGCTACATTCCCTAAAACTGCAGGCAAAGATACTCCTATTTGCGTTGCACCTGCAAATGTTACAGCAACATACGGTCAGACTTTAGCTGATATTACACTTAACAATCCTTCGGGTAATACACCCGGTACATGGAGCTGGATGACTCCCTCCACCTCTGTTGGAAACGCATCGACTACTCCTGTAATCTTTAAAGCAAAGTTTGTTCCTACAGATGGTGACAACTACGCAACGGTTGAAAACATTGATGTTCCTGTTATTGTAAATGCAAAGAATATTACCGTATCTATTGCAACAATTTCCGATCAGGAATATACCGGCAGCCAGATTAAGCCTACTGTTGTAGTTACAGGCGATGGCAAGACATTAAAACTTGACACTGACTACACTGTTGAATACGGTGCAAATGTTAATGTTGGTGCAAATGCTGGTTCCGTTACCGTTAAAGCAAAAACAAATGGTAACTATACTTTCACAAACGTTGTGAAGAACTTCAACATTGTTGCCAAGGCTGGTACAGTTTCAATTAGTGGTAATTTGAATGTGACATTTGGTACAGCAGTACCTGATATAACTATCAATAAAAATGGTAGTGACGGTGCAACAACCACTTATTACTACACAAATGCAGCTTGTACAGAAGGTAAAACAACTACAAAGCCTACTGCAGCAGGCAACTACTGGGTACAGGTTGAAATGGCAGCAGGTACAAACTTCGGTGCTGCTGTAAGTAATGCTTTGAGTTTTACAATTTCTCGTGCAGATATTACTCCGGAAGTTACCATTACAGGCTGGACATATAAGACTACAGCGAATGAACCTTCTGTTACAGGCAATACCGGAAACGGTGCTGTAACATATAAGTATAAAGCAAAGAATCTTGCAGATTCAGCATACTCAACTACAGTTCCTACAAATGCAGGTGAATATACTGTAAAGGCAGAAATTGCCGAGACTTCTAACTATAACGCTGGTTCTGCAACTGCTAATTTCACAATTGCTCCTAAAGCACTCGACAGTACAATGGTTGCAGCAACAATAGCACCACAGCCTTATACCGGAAGCGAAATTAAACCTACTCCTGCTGTTACAGACGGTACAGCTCTTGTAAACAAGACAGACTTCACATACGCTTACGAAGATAATACCTATGTTGGTACTGCTGCAAAGGTTAAGGTTGTAGGTCAAGGAAACTACAGTGGTGAAATTGTTAAAGAGTTCAGCATTACTGTTGCAGATCAGACTCCTGCAATTACAGCAACAGCTTCCGTAACAAAGGGTGGCAACACAGTTGATTTGAAACCTCTCGTTGCAAACGCTAAGGGTGATGTAACCTTTACAATTTCCGGCGAAGCAAATGGTTGCTCTATTGACAACGGTGTTCTTACATCCGGCGAAAATTCCGGCACAGTAAAAATCAATGTTGCTATTACTGCAAAGGATGTTAATGGTGACACCGTTAACGAGTATAATGCATACTTCCTTGCTGATGCTATCACTGTTACAATAAACGACAAAGAAACGCAAGATACACTCAATATCACAAGTGCTACTACAGTGACTTTCGGTCATACACTTACACTTACTTCTGTTGGTGGTAGCGGTACAGGTGCAGTAACTTATGCTGTAACAAATGGTACAGGCGAAGCAACGATAGACGGTAACGTTCTTACACCTTCTAAGGTTGGTACTGTAACTGTTATTGCAACAAAGGCTGAAGATACAACATACAACAGCATCTCAAGTGCTCCGGTTGTTATCACAATCGAAAAGATTAAAGTTGCTATCCCTGCTGAAGATACAACAGTATATACTTACACAGGTACAGAGCAGACATATCAGATCGATGAAAACGCCGCATACACTATTGCAGGCAATAAGCAGACAAATGCTAACGAGGCAGGATATCCTGTTACTGTAACACTTAATGATACAGAAACACATGCTTGGGCCGATGATTCTATCGAAGCTAAGAATTATACATTCATCATTAATAAGGCTACAATCACTGTTACTGCTAAAAATCAGCAAGTATATGTAAATGGTACAGCTCCTGTTCTTGGTACTGAACATTACACAGTAACAGGTCTTGTAAACGGTGAAACACTTAAAACTGCTCCTACAATCGAATATGAAACAACTCCTGACACAAGTGCTACAGGAAGCGTTGTAATTAAGGTTTACGGTGCAGAAGCTCCTGATGGCGGCAACTACAATGACGTTGTTCATACAAATGGTACACTTACCATTAAGAAGAAGTCCTCCGGTGGTGGCAGCATTAGTGTTTCAAAGTACACAGTGAAATTTGAAACAAACGGCGGCAGCGCGGTTGAAAATAAGACCGTTAACAGAAATACTGTTCTTGAGGCTCCTGAAGCTCCTACAAAGGACGGATTTAAGTTTGACGGTTGGTTCACTGATAAGGAATTAACAACAGCTTATGACTTCACCGCAAAGGTAACAAAGGGCTTTACTCTTTATGCAAAGTGGACTGAAATCGAAAAAAAACCTGAAGTTGAAAAATCTGAAGATAAGGATGATCCTGAAGCAACAGAATGGAAGAATCCTTTTGAAGATGTCAAGGAAAACGATTGGTTCTATGCGAATGTTCAGTATGTAGTTGAAAATAAACTCATGAACGGTGTTGCCACAGATAAGTTTGCTCCTAATGACATTCTTACAAGAGCAATGCTTGTAACTGTTCTTTATCGTAACGAAGGTGAACCCGCAGTAAACAAGAGCATACCTTTTGTTGATATAGATATGGGTGAATACTACGCAAGTGCAGTTATCTGGGCTAAGCAGAATGGCATCGTAAACGGTGTAACTGAAACAGAATTTGCACCTGATGAAAATATCACTCGTGAGCAGATTGCAGCTATTATGTTCAGATATGCACAGTACAATGGTATGGATGCTATAACATTGGAAGAAAATCTCCACTTTGATGATGCAAATGAGATTTCCGAATATGCTGTTTCGGCTATGAATTGGGCAGTTGGAACAGGTCTTATGAAAGGTAAGTCAACTACAACTATCAATCCGAAAGATAATGCTACAAGAGCAGAGATTGCTGCAATTCTTCAAAGATATACAGAAGCGAACAAGTAAAAAAATACAGAACACACTCAAAAACTCCTGTGGTAGAATAACTATCACAGGAGCTTTTGCTATGATTGGTGGAATTTTTTTAAAAGATGTGATACAATTAAATAGCAGGTTTTAAATGCATTTGGTTGTGAATGGTTTTTTTAGGAAAGGAATGCCTATGATTTGTGATAAAATAATATATAGAGGACAAACTGTCTTGACATTATTTCATATAGGATTAGATAAAGATATGCCTAAAAGGAAAATAGAAAAAACAGAAAAATTAGGCAGATACAATTTGTCATTTACAGAAACAGTTGTTGAAGATGTAGAAATTGAAAATATCAAAGATTGGATTACAAAAGAAGAAGGTCTGATTTCCCCGGGAGAGTCTATAAATCCATATGGAGACAGTGCCTGTGCAAAAGTAGTCCATTATAGATATTTAAACAAACCCTCAAGTGTATTCAAATTGGTTGATAACTCATTTCGGTTAAAAATTACCGTTGAAGAATATTTAGCTATCTGCGAATTTGCAAATAAATACGTTGGTATAGATATTAAAACGAATCCAATGATATGCGGAGATGTTTTTGTGTGTAAATGTTATCAACGAAATTATAGCTGCAGTAAAGAAAACAGCATTGTTCTTGAAAATATACCAGCAGGCTCAACTGTTATTGTTCGTTTTAAAAAGGGCAAGTTATTAGTTTCAAGCACAAAAACAGAGGTAGAAGAATTACAAGAAAAATTAAAAATTCAACCAAATTGCTTGTGGGATAGCCATGATATAGAAATATATCATAACAAAGAATTAGTTTATTATCAAAATGACATTTGTTATGTGCGGCATATATTTTTGAACACAAAAATCTATGAACCTGGTAAAAGAGTTAAACTGCAAAAGATTGGAACTGAATATATTATAGAAAAAGATTCAAATGGTAGAGAGACTCATATCGGAGAGAAAATTAACGAATATGATCAAATTCTCACAGACTCCTTTTCCGCTATCAACAAACAAATTAAAGAAGAAAACCCGGACGATAAGGTGTTTTTTATAAAACCGGGGGAATTGGATAAAGCAACAGAATTAATCGGTAAAATATTGGAAGTTGCAAAAGATGAGATATGGATATTTGACTCATATTTTAGTGACAAAAATGGAATATCATCAAATTTAGATTGGTTAAGGATTATAGCTTACTGTCCGGCAAATAAAAAGAATATTGTATTTTACTGTTCTGCTCCTGATAAGGCTTTAAATACAACAGAACTAATTAACGAAATAAAAAAAGATAGTGTTTTAAACGAAATGCTTAGAATTAAAGGGCATATAGGAATACACTTCTATCAAGCTAAATCGCCAATCCACGATAGATTCGTTTTATACACTGATGGCAATAGCTATGGCGGGATTAATATAGGAACATCTTTCAATTCACTTGAAAGAAATCATTATTGTATATCTAAGCTTAGTCATTCTGCAGCTAAGATTATTTTATATGAATTAACAGATTGGTTAAATGATGGTATGCTTCTCGCTAATGAGGAGGTGTAATTTATGCTAACAAAAAAAGATATAAATCTGCTCAGTATTGCAATTAACGATTCAAAGAACAACAATATCCGCCTTGCTGATACAAAGAAAAGAATCAATTCTATTTTACACAACAAATCTAATAAAACCGTTATAAAAGAGCTTGGCGGATTTATTGCAAACGTTAAAGGCAACGAAAAAAATAAAGTTGTGCTTATTGTAATAATGTCACTATTACGTCGCAATCTTGATTGCCAAGCAGAACTTAGCGAATTGATTAAAACGTATAAATTAGAAGGATGTCTCTATGGTGGATTGAAAAGCTTTTTCTCGGGAGATTCAGCGCAGTTTGGATTAAAAATTAAACTGAATACTGATAGTTTTGAAAATAAATATGAATATATAACAAGGTTTACTGACTTTGAATATTGGAAATTAATAGATTTATTTGAAAGTGCTAAAATTCTCAGTCTGGTCGATTTTGCAAAATTTGAGCAATTAGCATACGAAGATAAAAGCAGTCTTATTCTCTTGAATATGGTTACACGCCGTCTAAATATCTCACCTTCGGATAAACTAATATCAAAACTGCTTCAAAGCAACGATGAGCTAAAACAGAATATTGGTTTTTTGTTTGTGACAGAGGGTGTTTCAAAGGCTGTCAATGATATATGCGAAATTAAGCGTTGTAAAAAACAGGGCTTGTTTACAAGCAAAAAGCCCAAATTCGCTAATATGTTTTTTAAAGCAGAAATTAACAGATGTTGTGACTTCTTAGAAAAATGCAGTGCTAAAACAAGAGCGTCATTGTTATTAAACTATTTGTTACTCCATCAATCACAATACCCTACTACTTTCTCCAAAATGCTAATGAGTAGCTTTTTGCAAGATGAGTTTTATAAACAAATCAAAGAAACTAAAAAGATAAGAAATTTAAAAGATGTATGTTTTTTGCTAAGTTTGATTTTTTATACACCTGCCCTTGACGACAAAAACAAACGTATATCAAAAGCAAAGTTGTACGATTCGGTTACAGATGTACTTATCTCTTTTATTGAGGAGGATAAGGGAATATATGGTTGGAACGAACAACAAAAAAACTATGTAACAGAAATATGCGAAATGTTACCAAAGAAAAACATTTGCAAACTTAATAAGCATTTGCAAAACAAAAGAAAGACGCTTATGACAGCAAAGATTGACGAATTGGTTAGATTCAAGATATATCTCAAAGATAAGCAAAAGCAAGATATTATTGATGGAATATTAAATATAATTCAAATCGATTGCAATGTGTGACAATACAAAAAATTACAAAACACAAATTTGCCAGAATTGAACGAATTTGGAAAGGCTCAATGCTGGGTATCGTATCCGAGGAATTTCCCCCGACCGAAACATGTACTATTCCTTTTATATCTCCACATATGTTGAGTGTGATGTGCGGGATATTTCGGGAACTGTGAATGCATCGTAATATTAACTCATATAAAATATTACTACATTGTAAATATTCCCATGAATATACTATCGTTTTTTAG
>JAFQIQ010000012.1 GCA_017397445.1 Lachnospira sp. | reverse complement strand
TTTGAAGAATCTGATTTAGCCACAATTACTAAAATTGTAGAACGCTACAAAGCTCAAGACACCTGGAATACTGACACAATATTTGAAGAAGATAGTTTTAATCTTCTTAAAGATATTCTCAAATCTTCAGGAGAACTTAACAAAGATGTTCCTTATGAAGATTTAGTAGATACCTCCTTTTCAAAAAATGCTTTAAAGTAGCACTACTATTTTAAGATTCTTTAGCGTATAATATTTCTTAAGGGCCTTTTCTTATACAAAGGGTCCTTAAGAAAATTTTCGGAGAATCATATGACAATATTTATAATAATTATAACCACTCTTATTTTGCTAATTGGTTTGTATTTTTTTATGATAGCGCCAAGGATGTTAAGAAAGCCCGAGATAAATAGATTTTACGGATATCACTATGCTCACAGGGGCCTTTTTGATAACGATTCCTCTGCACCGGAGAATTCCATTCATGCATTTCAATTAGCCATCGACAACGGATACGGTATAGAATTGGATGTTCAGTTAACCAAAGACAATATTCCTGTTGTATTTCACGATTCCACACTCAAAAGAATGTGCAACACAAAAGGTCATGTGCATGACTACACTCTGAAAGAGCTTAAAGAATTAACTCTCGGAATTTCCAATCAACGCATCCCTACATTGAAAGAAGCTCTTAAAACTATTAAAGGAGCTACTCCTGTAATAATTGAATTTAAACCTTATAATATGCCCGCTAAACTATGTAACTCCGTCTGGTCAGTTCTGTCAACCTATAAAGGTCCTTATTGTATGGAATCCTTTCACCCCCTTATGGTGCGCTGGTTTAAGAAACATCAGCCCGGTATTGTACGCGGGCAGCTATGTATGGAATACTGGAAAGAACCGGATTATAAAGGACAAGTTCTGTATATACTACTATCCTTTCTTATAACCAATTTCCTTACACGTCCTGATTTTATATCCTACAAACACGAACATTATAACAATATATCAAGAAAACTATGTCGTAAAATGGGGGCCACTGCCTTTGCATGGACCATTCGCTCTGTCAAAGAAAAAGAAGATGCCGAACCTCATTTCGACCTGTTTATATTTGATTCCTGCAAATTATAAAACAAAAACGCCCCCGAACCATAATTGCCTAATGATTAGCAATCTGATTCAGGGGCATTATAATTTAATTATTCTTCTTCGTATTGTATATTTTTTGCCACAACAAAATGTGCATAATATGCTGCTATAACAAAAATCAACAGCTTCACCGCAAACCATATAAGGATGCTTACAAGTGATGCTTCGTCAAACAAAAGAAATGTTATGGTAACAGCAAATGATATTGCCATGGATATTCCATACCACATCGTCGGTACATATCCCTTTGAAATTCCATAAGTGATATTGGTAAGAATAAACTGTGTAACAATATCTATCACCGCATTAACACCGTATAAAAGCCACAATATAGCCGGTGCAACATACATGCTATTCAATGACTCATATGTACTTGCAAGCTCCTGTTCTGACATTCCTTCTAATCCCGCAAGAACACTTTCTATTCCGTCTGAATTAATGGCAATACACCATATATAAATCGATATAGCCGTCATACCATAAAGGATTGCATCACCTAAACCAATTCCCAAGCCTGCCATATATACATCGCCCTGCTTCTCATATCTTTGAGAAAGCATCTTATTAACGACTATTTTAGCCACAACTCCTGTTGCTGCAAGCAACACACAGTACACAATTGTACCCGCTTGCGGATTATAAATAAAGCCTTCTGCAACACTTGGTATCAGGGAAAATGCCGACAATATCAAATTCGTCGGAGTAAATACAAATACAAAATATGCTGCAAGACCTAAAAGCATAGGAATAATTCTTCCATGCCATCTCTTCTTAAAAAGTATGATCATTATTAAAACTGCCGTCAGCATAAGCATACCGCCTGCTCCAACCATTAATTCCAATTCCGCCGGTAATTTTCCTGTAATATCAAACTCCATAAAGCTCCCCTTTCTCTTTGTACTCAACCAACAAGAGCAGCCGCCTTACAGCAGCTGCTCCCATCATAATCTTGATTGTGCAACAATATATCTTTTCAATAACTAGCTGTATATTTAAAAAGGCACACTGTAAAACATCTGGGATTATAATTTTGTTACGTTAGTAGCCTGTGGACCCTTAGCACCATCTGTCACATCAAACTCAACTGCAGCGCCTTCTTCCAATGTCTTGAAGCCCTCCATATTAAGTCCTGAGTAATGTACGAATACGTCATTACCCTGCTCATCACTGATGAAACCGTAACCCTTCTGATTGTTAAACCACTTTACTGTACCTTTCATTGCAAGTACCTCCAATAAAATATGTGGTGCACCCTGAAACCACTTCAAAAGCGTATATATATTCACACGCACACCTTTTTAATTTTACCATTAATACTGCTTATTGTCAACCAACACTTACACTATTATACACGTAAAAATACATACACCTACTACTCAGTATCATTCTTTGCAGCTTTTATTTTCTCTACAAAATCACGCTGCCGTTGTTTTAACTTCGAAGTAACAGTTCGAGAACCTATAACCATATACGCATATCTTTGTGCATCATCATAATCACCATTGTAATAAGCAAGCACTGACATAAGATAATTAACTGTGCCCTCATCCATACCGCATATAGGCGGATATTCCGTCTGTACGGCCTTCGCCAGACCTTTGTAGGCCTCCTCGCAATAATGCTTTTCACCCATTATATATGCTTTTAGCAATTTGGCATTATGATTCTCAGAGTTCTCTATCTCTTCTTTTGCTCCCCTATATAACCATGAGAGCTTTAAAGCGATATATGATGCCTCACTAAGTTTTGCCGGTTTTACCATGGCTGTAAGCAATGCCATCTTATATCTGTAGATAGCATCTTCATAACTATAAGTATCATCATCATGGGAAACACCTTTGAACTTATTGGCAATTCCCTCTCTGATGACCTGTCTTTGCATAGAAGTAACATTATTAAACTCTCTTGATACTGCTGCATATCCGCAGTGCGGACAAAACAATACATCATACTTGATTGTATCCACCCCTGAATACTTAGGACGTAAGTCCTCATCTGTTCCAAGAAATCTTGCCCTACCGGTCTTAACCTGTTTCGAGTTAAACTCTTTCATACATATAGGACAATCAAACTTCTTATCCAATACTAATTCCTGTTCCATACCTCACAACCTTCACCTCATACGGCGCCTTACTGTTTTAGTATATCCCCCGATAGCCCCGGTGTTCCTTCGAACATCCGACGACTAAAGCTTAAACGAACTCTTCAAAGAAACAATTCTGTTAAATACAGGCTTTCCTTCCTCTGAATCTTTCATATCAGCACAGAAATAACCATTACGCACAAACTGGAACTTCTCTTCCTTTGATGCCTTTGCAAGTTCCGGCTCAACAAAACACTCTTCAACAACCGTAAGCGAATTAGGATTGAGATTCAACGAGCCATCCTCGTTATATACACCCTTTTCTTCATCTATAATGTTCTCATAAAGTCTTGATGTAACCTTTACACCCTCTGTTGCTGATACCCAGTGAATTGTTCCCTTAACCTTTCTTTCTGTAAAATTACCACCCTTTGTAGCCGGATCATATGTGCAGTGAATCTCTGTAACTTTACCGTTCTCATCCTTCTTGTAATCAACGCATGTTACAAAGTAAGCATTCATAAGACGAACTTCGTTACCAGGGAATAATCTGAAATATTTCTTAGGCGGCTCCTCCATAAAGTCCTCTCTCTCAATATAGTGTTCTCTGGTAAATGGAACCATTCTTGAACCGAGCTCCGGATTCTCCTGATTATTAGGAACCTCCATATATTCAACCTGTCCTTCAGGATAATTATCAATAATCACCTTAACAGGATCAAGCACTGCCATCATACGCTTAACCTTAAGCTTAAGATCTTCTCTTATACAGTATTCAAGCATAGGATACTCAACTGCGCCCTGGCTTTTTGTAACACCTACAAGGTCAACAAACATCTTAATTGACTCAGGTGTAAAACCTCTTCTTCTAAGAGCTGCGATAGATACAAGACGAGGATCATCCCAGCCGTCCACAATTCCATCTTCTACAAGCTTCTTAATATATCTCTTACCTGTAACAACATTGTTAAGATAAAGCTTTGCAAACTCAATCTGCTTCGGAGGATTATCATACTCAAGCTCTCTTACAACCCAGTCATAAAGAGGTCTGTGGTCTTCAAACTCCAATGTACATATAGAATGTGTAATTCCCTCTATAGCATCCTCTATAGGATGTGCAAAATCATACATAGGATATATGCACCAGTCATCTCCTGTTCTGTGATGCGCAATATGTGCAACTCTGTAGATAATAGGGTCACGCATATTAATATTAGGTGATGCCATATCAATCTTTGCACGAAGAACTTTAGCCCCGTCCTCATACATACCATTCTTCATATTCTCAAAAAGTTCAAGATTCTCTTCTACTGAACGGTCTCTATACGGACTATTTTTACCTGGCTCAGTAAGGGTACCTCTATACTCTCTTATCTGCTCCGGTGTAAGATCACATACATACGCCTTGCCCTTCTTAATTAACTTGACTGCACCTTCATACATCTGCTGAAAATACCCTGACGCAAAAAGCACTTCGCCTTCCCACTTTGCGCCTAACCATTTAACATCACTAATAATAGAATCAACAAACTCTTCCTTCTCCTTAGTTGGATTAGTATCATCAAATCTCATATTAAAATGACCGCCATATGCCTTAGCCAAACCATAATTCAAAAGTATGGACTTTGCATGTCCTATGTGAAGATAACCGTTAGGCTCCGGTGGAAATCTTGTAACCACCTCTTTACAACTACCTTCTGCAAGATCCTTATCAATAATCTGCTCAATAAAATTCTTTGAAACAGCTTCGTTCTCCATTATTAATTCCTCCTAACAACTTTCATACTAGTATAACTCATTTTTAAAAATGTTTCAATAACAGTTATCTTTATTTACAATAAGCTCGTACAATTCTTCCACAGATTCCCTTAAAAGCCTGTTTTTTAGTGCAATAGTAATATCTGCGTATTTCTTATATAAAGCCTTTCTATCCTCATAGATTTCCTCAACAGTAGTCTTTCCATTAGAAACCACACCTCTGGACTTCAAACTGCCCAAACGCTCTTTAAGCTCATCCTGCTCAACATCCAAATAGATTACAGTCCCTATATCTGCAAAATGCTCCATTGCCTCTGCACCATACACAGCACTGCCTCCTGTGGCAATAACAGTTCGTTTTGTGTTAATGGATTTATTCACTTCATTTTCCAATTCAATAAATCCCTTATCACCATATTCTTCTATAAGATTCTCTAATGTATTCTCATACTTTTCCTGTATAAGCAAATCCGAGTCAATAAACCTATATCCGAGTTTCTTTGCAAGAACAACACCTATCGTACTTTTCCCGCATCCCTGCATACCAATAAGTATAATATTATCCATATTATCCCTCTCGTAGAACATTTTACAAGTCATTATCCACAAGATGTCCGGTTATACTAATCCTAACCCAAATGAAAGGAGGACATTTTATGGATAATTATAACACTGGCAGCTATATTAACGAAGACATATTCGGTTTCGTTCCACCCAATCTAATGTATCCTGATGACAACCATCGCAATCGTCACGGACTTATGGAAGAACGTGCCCGTCGCGAATATGAAATCAACCACACCGATACGCTTCATATCACCGACATGTCACCTATCAGAAAAACATTCTGACAATAACTATCACTTTCTGCGAACAGCCTCCAGCATATCCTTCAACTCTTCTACAGAAAATGCGTAATGGCTGTTGCAGAAGTGACAATTAACCTCTATTGGCTTCTCCTCATCAACCATGGCCTGAATTTCCTCCTCACCTATACTGATAACAGCTTTGCTGACTCTATCTTTAGAGCAGTTACAATAAAATTCTGTATCAACTTTATCAAGAATTTCAAGCCCCATATCTCCCAGAAGAACATCAAGTATATCCTCAGGTGTCATACCCTTTTCAAGCATAGAAGTCACAGACTTAATCTCGCCAATTCGCTTTTCAAGGGTTGCAATAGTTTCTTCCTTAGCATCAGGCATAAGCTGAATAATAAAGCCACCTGCGTTAGTAACAACATTTTCTTTGTTAATGATAACACCAAGACCTACAGATGACGGAACCTGTTCACTTGTTGCAAAATAGTAAGTCAAATCATCTGCAATTTCGCTGGTAACAAGAATAGTGTCTCCCACATATGGCTCTTTAAGTCCAATATCCTTAATTACACTAAGCACACCGAGTCCCAATGCACCAGCCACATCAAGCCTTCCATCTTTCAACGGCAACATAACCTGTGGGTTACCCACAAATCCCTTAACTCTCCCCTTAGCATCTGCTGTAACAGTCATACTGCCAATTGGTCCCTGTGCCTTAATCTGGATTGTTACCATATCTGAATCATTCTTCATCATAACACCCATCATAGCACCGCCTGTAAGCAACCTTCCCAGTGCATCTGTAGCTATAGGGCTTGTCTCATGCTTGCACTTCGCAGTCTCCACCATCTCTG
>JAFQIQ010000113.1 GCA_017397445.1 Lachnospira sp. | reverse complement strand
ATCGGTATGAGATTTCCAATTATGCCAGAGAGGGATATGAATGTCGTCACAATCTGGGATACTGGGAGCGAAAAGAATACCTGGGACTTGGGACAGGGGCTGCGTCTTTGATCCGGGAACAGCGGTTTCATCACATTTCAGATACCAGAGAGTATATTGAGAATGCGCATGATCCGGAACTGCTGATGTGTGACAGGGAAGAGCTGTCTGTCAGAGAACAGATGGAAGAGTTTATGTTTTTAGGTCTTAGAAAAGTAGCGGGTGTCAGCTTTGAGAAGTTTGAGCAGGAGTTTGGACTTGATATACATTCAGTGTACGGCGAAATTATTAGTAAGAATGTTTCGCTAGAGCTGATGGAATATGTTGGTGATAAAGGTGTGAGGCTTACGGAGCGAGGAATTGATATAAGTAATGTTGTCTTATCTGATTTTTTGTTGACGTAAATCTAATATAAATGTATTATCAAGATAAAGTAATGAAAGGAGTTTCTTTATGAGAAATTTAACAGAAGGTATTATTTACGTAGGTGTGGATGATTTTCAGACCAAGCTTTTTGAAAATCAGTATCCGATAGTTAGCGGAGTTTCGTACAATTCTTATGTAATCAGGGATGAAGCTGTTGCTGTTATGGATACAGTTGATGAGATTGCCACAGATGCATGGTTTGATAATCTGGAAGAGGCGTTGGATGGTAAGGCACCTGATTATTTAATAGTATCACATCTTGAACCGGACCACTCGGCTAATATTGAAAGATTCCTTTTAAAGTACCCAGAGACAGTTGTTGTGGCTAATGAAAAAACATTTAACATGTTGCCGCAGTTTGTCAGTGTGGAAATAAAGGAGGATATGAAAAAGGTTGTAAAGGAAGGGGACAAGCTTTCTTTAGGAAAGCATGAACTTCAGTTCTTTATGGCACCTATGGTGCACTGGCCGGAAGTTATGGTGGCGTATGAATCAACTGACAAGATACTTTTCAGTGCAGATGGTTTTGGTATGTTTGGTGCACTGAATGGTGGATTGTTCTCGGATGAGGTTGAAGGGATGCCGTTGGCATGGACAGGGGAAGCCAGAAGATATTATGCAAACATTGTTGGTAAGTATGGTGCACCTGTTCAGACGTTGCTTAAGAAGGCAGCTGGCTTGGATATATCTATTATTGCACCGCTTCACGGACTAGTACTTAGAGGTGATTTGGATTTTTATATTGATATGTATAAGAAATGGAGTTCTTATGAGCCGGAAGAGGAAGGTGTTGTAATTGCTTATGCGACACTTCATGGCAATACAGGAAAGGCTGCTGAGAAATTAGCTGAGATTATAAGAAGTAAGTCAGGATGTAAGGTTGCGGTATTTGATTTGTCTAGAATTGACGTTTCGTATGTTATAGCAGCTGCATTCAGGTGGAGCAAGCTTGTGCTTATGGGGGTAACCTATGATGCCGGATTGATGCCGAGCATGGAAGATTTGTTGTATCATCTTAAGATAAAGAATGTACAGAAGCGCAAGGTTGCCATAGTTCAGAATGGTTCGTGGGCACCTGCGTCAGGTAAGCTGATGCTTACGGCAGTAGAAGGTCTCAAAGACATGGAAATCTATGAAAATGTTGTAACAATTAAGACTAGAATGACTGAACAAAATATACAGGAATTGACAGAATTGGCAAATTGGTTGTAATACAATGTATTTTAATAGATAATTTAGTAATAATGCCTTTACTTTTTGTGCATTTCATACTAAAATAATAACTAGCGGAGTTCGTAATTATATATGATAGATGTATATGCATTTTATCAAAACTCCAAAATATCTTATACAAAGAGAGGTATGCATTTATGGCAAGAAAAATGAAAACCATGGATGGTAATACAGCTGCAGCTCACGTGTCGTATGCGTTTACAGAAGTTGCAACTATCTATCCTATCACTCCTTCTTCACCTATGGCTGACTACACAGACCAGTGGGCTACACAGGGAAGAAAGAACATTTTTGGTAACACAGTTAAGTTAGTAGAGCTTGAGTCAGAGGGCGGCGCTTCAGGTGCTTTCCACGGTTCTCTTTCAGCTGGTGCACTTACAACAACTTATACAGCTTCACAGGGTCTTCTTCTTATGATTCCTAATATGTACAAGGTTGCAGGTGAGTTATTGCCTGGTGTTATCGATGTTTCTGCCAGAGCGTTAGCATCTCACGCATTGTCTATCTTCGGCGATCATCAGGACGTTTATGCCTGTCGTCAGACTGGTTTTGCTATGCTTTGTAGCAACAGTGTTCAGGAAGTTATGGACTTAGGTGCAGTTGCTCACTTGGCAGCTATTGATGGACGTGTTCCATTCTTACATTTCTTCGATGGTTTCCGTACATCACACGAGATTCAGAAGATTGAGGTTTGGGATTATGATGACCTTAAGGAAATGTGCAACATGGACGCAGTTGCTGCATTTAAGAAGAGAGCTCTTAATCCGGAGCATCCTGTACTTCATGGTACAGCTCAGAATCCGGATATCTTCTTCCAGGTAAGAGAAGCTTGTAACCCATATTATGAGGCAGTTCCTGATATGGTTGAGAAGTATATGGATATGGTTAATGCTAAGATTGGTACTAACTACAAGCCATTCAACTATGTTGGTGCACCTGATGCAGAGAAGGTTGTTATCGCTATGGGTTCAGTTTGTGAAACTATTGATGAGACAATCAACTATATGGTAGCTAAGGGCGAGAAGGTTGGTGCTATTAAGGTACGTCTTTACAGACCATTCTCAGCAAAGCATTTACTTTCAGTTATGCCAAAGTCAGTTAAGACTATCAGCGTAATTGACAGAACAAAGGAGCCGGGTTCAATCGGTGAGCCTCTTTACCTTGATGTTGTTGCAGCTCTTAAGGATACAGAGTTTGCTAATGTTACAGTTCTTAATGGTCGTTATGGTCTTGGTTCTAAGAACACAACACCAGCAGATATCATGGCAATCTTCGCTAATGAGTCTAAGAAGAACTTCACAGTTGGTATCGTAGATGATGTTACTAATACATCACTTCCACGTACAGAGACAGCTAACACAGCTCCTGATGGAACTACATCATGTAAGTTCTGGGGTCTTGGTGCTGACGGTACTGTAGGTGCTAACAAGAACTCTATTAAGATTATCGGTGATCACACACCTATGTATGCGCAAGCTTACTTTGATTATGACTCTAAGAAGTCAGGCGGTGTTACTACATCACACCTTCGTTTCGGTAAGACTCCAATCCAGTCTACATACTTGATTGAGAAGGCTGACTTTGTAGCATGTCACTGTCCTGCATATGTAGATAAGTATGATATGGTTCAGGATGTTAAGGATGGCGGTACATTCCTTCTTAACTGTGAGTGGACAGCAGATGAGGTTGCTTCACATCTTCCTGGCCAGGCTAAGAGATATATGGCTGAGCACAATGTTAAGTTCTATATCATTGATGGTATCAAGCTCGGTAAGGAAATCGGTCTTGGTGGACGTATTAACACAATTCTTCAGTCAGCATTCTTCAAGCTTGCTAACATTATCCCAGAGGATGAGGCTATCAAGTATATGAAGGAGAAGGCTCTTGCTTCATACGCTAAGAAGGGTGACGATATCGTTCAGATGAACTATCCGGCTATCGAGAGAGGTGCCGGTGAAGTTGTTGAAGTTCCGGTTCCAGCTGAGTGGGCTAACTGCACAGACGAGGTTCTTGGAAGCAAGGCAACAGAGGGTACACCTGAGGTTCTTGATTTCGTTAACAATATTCAGAAGCCTATCAACGCTTGCCAGGGTGATAAGCTTCCTGTTTCAACATTTAAGAATGTTATTGATGGTACATTCCCACAGGGTACAGCTGCTTACGAGAAGCGTGGTATTGCTGTTGATGTTCCATGCTGGAACACAGAGGGATGTTTACAGTGTAATCAGTGTGCATATGTATGTCCACACGCTGTAATCAGACCAGTTGTTATGACAGAGGAAGAGAAGAACGCAGCTCCAGCTGGTATGAAGATGAATCCTATGACAGGTATGCCAGGATACTACTTCGCTATGACTGTTTCAGTTCTTGACTGTACAGGTTGTGGTTCATGTTCTAATGTATGTCCAGGTAACAACAAGAACGATGTTCTTAAGATGAAGTCTTTAGAGTCACAGATGGATGAGCAGAAGTTCTTCGAGTACGGTTTGACAGTTTCTGATAAGCCGGAAGTTCTTGAGAAGTTCAAGAAGGGTACAGTTAAGGGTTCTCAGTTCGTTCAGCCATTGCTTGAGTTCTCAGGCGCTTGTGCTGGTTGTGGTGAGACTCCATATGCTAAGTTAATTACACAGCTTTGCGGTGACAGAATGATGATCGCTAACGCAACAGGTTGTTCTTCAATCTGGGCAGGTTCATCACCTTCTACACCATATACAACTAATAAGGCAGGCAAGGGACCAGCTTGGGGTAACTCATTGTTTGAGGATAATGCTGAGTTTGGTTTCGGTATGAAGCTTGCTCAGGATGCTAACAGAGCATCACTTAAGAATAAGCTCGATGATATCTTAGCTTCTACAGATAATGCAGAGGTTAAGGCAGCTATCGAAGAGTACTACGCAACATACGAAGATGGTGAAGCTAACTCAGTTGCTACTGATAAGTTAGTTGCGGCTCTTGAGGCTTGCGGATGTGACAAGGCTAAGGAAGTTCTTGCAGAGAAGGAATTCCTTTCTAAGAAGTCACAGTGGATTCTCGGTGGTGACGGATGGGCTTACGATATCGGTTACGGCGGATTGGATCACGTTCTTGCAGCTAATAAGGACGTTAACGTATTCGTATTCGATACAGAGGTTTACTCTAACACAGGTGGTCAGGCTTCTAAGTCAACTAACCTTGGTGCTATCGCTCAGTTCGCAGCAGCAGGTAAGGATGTTAAGAAGAAGGATCTTGCAGCTATCGCTATGAGCTACGGTTACATCTATGTAGCACAGATCGCTATGGGTGCTGATATGAACCAGTGTGTAAAGGCTATTCAGGAAGCTGAAAGCTACAATGGTCCATCAATATTATCGGTTATGCTCCATGTATCAACCATGGTATCCGTAAGGGTAT
>JAFQIQ010000112.1 GCA_017397445.1 Lachnospira sp. | reverse complement strand
TAGATGTGAATAAGTTCCCGGAGACCGTAAAGATGTATTATAGTTTTATTAATAAGTACTCCTTTGCGGATAAAGAAAGTGTGGAAATTGCAAAGTCAGCACTGGAAGAAGTTATGAAAGATCCTGAAAAAGCGAATAAGAGCAATGCAACGGTTTCAGTTTATAGTAATATACCGGGTGGAGATGGTGCCGTTTCTATATCTACATGGGGGCGTGTTTCTGTCAATAAAGAGTCGGTAGTGAATGGCAGTGAAATAATTAATGCTATGTATCCTAAGTTAATAGAGAGTTTATCTAAGGACCAGAATATTGATGTGACTGATTCTAAGAAGGCACTTGCAAGAATTGGACTTAGTGTAAGAAAAGGCGAGTATAATGTACAAGAAACTGTATATTATGTACAACTTGATGATTTGGGATTTAAGGTTGAAGATTGTATTATAGAGGAGGAGCGCAATGATTAAAGCGGAAAATGTCTCAAAGCATTTTGAGGACTTTGTGGCACTGGACAGTGTCACCTGTAATATTCAGGATGGCTGTATCTACGGTATGGTTGGTTCTAATGGAGCAGGAAAATCAACATTTTTGAGAGTGTTGGCGGGCGTTTATAAGGCTGATCAGGGACAGGCATATATTGATGGAGAGCCTTCTTATGAAAACCCTAAGGCCAAGAATAAGATGGTGTTTGTTGCAGATGAATTGTTCTTTTTACCGGGAGCATCTATGAACAGTATGGCATCTTTTTACAGGTCAATCTATGACAGATTTGATGATGAAAGATTTAAGTATCTTACGGGAGTGTTTGGACTTAATCCAAGAAAGAATATTGCGAATTTTTCAAAGGGTATGAAGAGGCAGGTTGCCATTATTCTTGCACTGTCAACAAGGGCAAAGTACATGTTCTTTGATGAAACATTTGACGGACTTGACCCTGTTATGCGTAATCTTGTGAAGAAGCTTATCTGTAATGATGTTGCAGAACTTAATTCAACGGTTATAGTTACATCCCACTCTCTTAGTGAACTTGAAGATATCTGTGACCATCTGGCATTGCTTCATAAGGGAGGAATGGTGCTTGACAGCGATGTGCTTGATTTAAAGACAGCACAGTTTAAGGTTCAGGTAGCATTTATGGAGCCGTTTAGTCAGGAGTTATTTGAGGGAATGAAGATTACAAGATATCGTCAGGAGGGTTCTGTTGCCAATATGATTATAAGCGGTGACAGAGAAGAATGCATAAGCAAATTTAAGGCATTGAATCCGGCAGTTCTTGATGTGCTTCCGCTTACATTAGAGGAAGTTTTTACATATGAGATGGAGGCACTTGGTTACAATTTTGAAAATGTTTTGGAGGGTATGCACAATGAACAATAAAAGATATTTTAGTGTCAATATGTTTTGGCAGACATTCAAACAATTGAGAGCTATTGGTATTGTAGCTACAGTACTTATGGTGTTCTTTAATATCGTAACTGTGTGGTTTGGTGCTATTGGTGCTGAAGCGATGATTAAGATGTATGCTGATAATCCTAATTACAGATTTACTCCGGAAGTTGTAAGCGTAACAATGATGCACGAACCGTTATTTCTTATGTTGTGGGTGTTTACACCGCTCTTGGCATTGAATGCATGGAAGTTCCTTAATAAGAGGAATACAAGTGATTTCTATCATTCATTACCGTATACAAGAGTTTGTCTGTTTGTGAGTAAGACGGTTGCGGCAATTGCCTGGATGTTATTTACATTGGTGGTAGTGTATGTTGGCACGGCTATTACTTATGTGTTGTGCAAGAAGTATTATGTAGTTGATCATGTAACACTTTTTAGAATGTTTTTAGCAGTGTTTATCGCCGGTCTCCTTGTGTTTGCAGCGATTTCTATGGCGTGTGCAGTTACAGGTAACGGATTTAATAATCTGGTAGTATCATTAATTATATTATTTGTACCTAGATTTATGATTACTCTTACTACATCGGCTATTTCAATGATGACGTATATCGTATCGGAAACTAAGGCATTGTCGTTTATTAATGATACTCAGAATATGGTTACAAGTCTTGTGTTTAATACATTTATGTATTTTGGTAGCAGTACCCAGGATATTATTCTTTCTGTTGAAGCTAATATATATACATTAGTTCTGGCAATTGTTTATATGGTGCTTGCACTTGTTCTTTTTGTTAGAAGAAAAAGTGAGACGGCAGGAAAAGCTTCGGATGGTAAGGGTATTGACTTTGTGAGCAAGTTTATTGTGGCAGGATTAATATCATCAGTAGGTACTATGTCTGCGGTTGTCGATACATATGGTTATTCTGATATATCTGATTTGGAAAAAATGAGCTATATCTACGCTGTTGTAGCATGCTTCTTTGCGGCAGCAATTGCGGTTGTTTTGTATGAGTTTTTTGCATCAAGACATTCGTTTAAGTTTAAAAGATGCCTTGTTCCTATTGGATGTGGTTGGGCATTTGCACTTCTTATGATTGTTGTGCTTAATGTATCTGCTGACAATATTCTTTCATATAAGCCGGAAAGAGCAGATATGGATTATGTAATAATATCGGATATGGACGAAAATGATTATTATTATGACAATATGGAGTATTTTAATTCTATATCAAAGAAGACCAAGATTAAGGATGAAAAGATTCTTGATATAGTGTCAGAAGCTTTGAAGTACAATATAGAGATGGTTGAAAAGGATAGATATGATGAGTTCTATCGTTATTCACATGAGAATTATTATGATGCTGATACAGGTATGTCCGGGAAGGAATTAAGCTATGTAGGCTATCAGGTGTATATTAAGGATGGTGCTGTGGGAAGATACAGAACAATCTATTTTACATCTGAGCAGGAAAAGGCTATCGTGAATAATATGCAGAATATTAAGGAGTATAAAGATGCATTTTACGATTTGCCAGCCTACGATAAAGCATCGGTGGAATGGTACGGCTATAGTGATTTTGGTGAGGAGAACAGCAGAGTTTTGTATGAGACATTTTTAGAGGAACTTAAGGGTGTAAGTTTCGAGGATTATTATGGACTCATTAAAGGAGACTCGGGATATGCAGAATCGGTTTCGTTGGGGATCAATTTCTCAAGGGGTGGATATACATATTCTGCAGAGTTAGAGCTTAGTAAGAAGGTGTTCCCTAAGACTGTTAATAAGTATTATCAGATAAACAACAAAGAAGCTTTGAAGGATACTAAGGCTATGGATGGATTAAAGGCAGCTTTGAGGAAAGTTATTGATGGCAAATTTAATCCGGAAGATAAAGGAAAAGAAGAATACTTGGATGCCTGTGTTCTTTATACGGATGATAGCATTATAACTGTGGATGAATATGTGGCTGGAGAGAGAGACAATGTAAGAACAGTGTTGTATCCGGAGCTGTTGAAAGCTGTTGAATCAGGCAAAGAACAGGATTTCCTTGCTAATGATAAAATGCTTGTGAGAGTATCTTATTCTAATGCAGATGATATGCACAATTGGTATTTTGTGAATTACTTCGTAACAATAGATAAGAATCTTGACATAGATTGGAAAGAGCTTTTTGAGGACTATGGCTACGGCGTAATTATTGAGTACGATTAATATGTGTAAAATCCGAAATTATGGCAATCATATATGTATGTCAAATTATTACATTAATGATGCGAAAGGATTGCTGTGATGGGGGATTTTACAAAGAATGTCAATGTGAATATTGAGCTTTTGAAAAATCGGCTTAGAGTGGATGCTAATTTTGATATGCTGACAAGGCGTGTCAAGATTGGCGGACGCACGGCCGGTTTTTTCTTTATTGATGGATTTGTGCAGGAAGCAATGGTAGAAATGCTTATGGAGTTTTTCTATACTTTGAAGGAAGATGATATGAAAAGTCTGGATACATTTTTGGAAGTTGGAATGCCTTATACGGAGATTGACAGAAGTAAGGACATGAATCAGGTTATAACGAAGTTCCTGTCAGGAGTTTCTGTAATGGTTATAGATGGGTTTGATGAGTGCCTAATGATTGACTGCAGGACTTATCCTATGCGTTCTGTTACGGAACCGTGGAAGGATAGGGTCCTTAGAGGTTCAAGAGATGGTTTTGTGGAAACATTGGTATCCAATGTGGCATTGCTTAGAAGGAGGATTCGGGATACCAGATTCAGCGTGGAAATGTTTAATGTGGGAGAGCGTTCCCGTTCTGATGTGGCGGTCTGCTATATAGATGATAAAGTTGACAGAAAACTGTTGGATAATATTAAGAAACGAATTCAATCAATAGAGGTTGAATCATTAACTATGAATATTGAAAGTATTGCGGAGTGTCTGTTTGAGCACAGGTGGATTAATCCGTTTCCTAAGTTTAAATACTCAGAAAGGCCTGATACTGCATCTGCTGCCGTGCTTGATGGAAATATTGTTATTATGGTGGACAATTCTCCGGCGGTGATGATAATACCGACTTCAATATTTGATTTGGTAGAAGAGGCGGATGATTACAATTTTGCACCATTGATAGGGACGTATTTAAGACTGATTCGATTTGGCTTTTCGCTGCTTACGGTTATACTTACTCCTACGTGGCTGTTGCTTGTTCTTAATCCGGATTGGGTTCCACAATGGCTGTCGTTTATATTGGTTACGGATGAGATTACTGTTCCAATTGTTTTGCAGTTGATATTGCTGGAATTAGCAGTTGATGGGCTGAAAATGGCGGCGGTGAATACGCCGACGTTACTCTCCACACCTCTTAGTATTATTGCAGGTATAGTGGTGGGGGAGTATGCCGTAAGTTCCGGCTGGTTTAATCCGGAGGCACTTCTTTATATGGCAGTTGTAACTGTGGGGACCTACTCACAGGCTAATTTTGAGATGGGATATGCATTGAAATTTGTAAGAGTTCTTACATTGTGTCTTACTGCTATATTTAACGTGTGGGGATATGGAGCAGGAATATTAACAGGTGTAATATGTGTATCCTTCAATAAAACTATTTCGGGAAAAAGTTATCTGTATCCGATTATACCATTTGATGCCAATATGTTAAAACGGAGTGTGTTTAGAGTAAGACTTCCTCATAGCAGTAAAAAGACGGGAAAATAATAAGAAGGGGCAATGCCCCTTCCTGTTATAATAACTGAATATATATTGACTTGTTAGTTGATGCATCAAACTGAACATTCAGTACGGTGCCGTCAGGCTTATACCAGCATACATGATAAGTGGTTGGTATCATAATTGTTCTTGACAGCTTAGACACTGTTCCTGATGAACCGATAAGGTTACATATCTCTGAATAACCATAAGTCTTACTGGTATCAATCTTGCTGAAATCATTACGTGAATCGCGCCAGGTTGAATAATCAGAAGGGGAGTATGTAATCTCTATAATATTTTCAGGGTATTCTTCCTGATGTGTTGCTATTACAGTGCCTTTATCACCAAAGTTCCAGCGATAAGTTCTTGAGCCGGTATTATAAACAGGTGCTGAACCGTATCTTTCAGTAAGGTATGTAAGTGTGGTCTTTAATGATATTCCCTTAAGGTATGGAGAATTATCCATAGCTACAATAGTAACACTTTCATCGGGTACAACGGTACCTGTTTCTCTTTCGGTGTTTTCGCCGGCAGCAGAACTGGATTCTTTAGGTGCTTCTGTTTCAGAAGTTGCAGGCTGAGTTGAAATAAATGTAGGTGCTACATAATTGCTGCCTCCGCCACCGCTTGAAGAGGAAGTTGATGATTGGCCACAACCGCTTAGCAAAACAGCGGAAATCATAGACATAGTGATAATTAATCTTGTCGACTTTTTCATATAACGCCTCCGTCATTAGTGTAATATTAGTATAAAATGTAATTAATTATAATATTGACATTATAAAATGCCATACTATAATAATATATCAGTTGGCAACATTTTGCAAATACAATTATTGGAAGTTTTTTTGTATAAATATAACGAAAATGGAGGTAGTGATGTGAGACTTATAGATTTACACTGCGATACGATTACAGAATTAAGACCGGGGGAGAGTTTAAGCGTTAATGAAAGAATGGTTAATCTTTCAGATCTTAAAGAAGCGCAGGTGCTTGTACAGTGCTGTTCTATGTTTGTGCCTACAGGACTTCTTGGAAATGCAGGGATTATAGAGTCTGAATGTGACAGAATATATAATACATATCAAAAGGAAATGAAAGAAAATGCGGAAAGTGTAAGAAAAATACTTACATATGATGATATATTAGCGTGTCAGGAGGATGGTAAGACCGGTATTATGCTTACCATAGAAGATGCTGGTGTATTGTTTGGGTCGCAGGATGCCATATTTGATATGTATCATAAGGGTGTCAGACTTATAACTCTTACGTGGAATCATGAGAATGAGCTTGCATACCCTAATTCAGATAATTATCAGCTTATGAATCTGGGACTTAAAGAGTTGGGGCATATATTGGTAGACAGAATGTTCAAAATCGGTATGATGGTGGATGTG
>JAFQIQ010000111.1 GCA_017397445.1 Lachnospira sp. | reverse complement strand
CAACAGATAATTGTTTTAATTTTTGAAAAAATTTCCGATTTTCCTCAGCATCAGTGACATATGGCGCACTTGTCATTAATCCACAGACTTTTATTCCCGGTAAAATAGCTATTTCCGATATAATTTCCACTGCATTATCACAAGTAACACCAAACTTAGTATCTTCTGCTGCAACATTTACTTCAATAAGAATTTTCACATTGCAATTCTTCTTAACAGCTTCCTTGCTAATCTCCTGTGCAAGCCTAACCGAATCCACAGAATGTATCATCTCAACTTTGCCGACAATATACTTAACTTTATTACGTTGCAAATGTCCTATCATATGCCATCTGATATCCTGAGGCATTGCTTCAATCTTATCACAAAGCTCCTGTACATAATTCTCACCAAAATCTCTTACACCGGCGTTATAAGCTTCCATAAGTTCTTCAACCGGCTTAGTTTTACTTACAGCCAGAAGTAAAACGTCATTCTGTCGCCCTGCTTTATGGCAGGCCTTTTCTATACAGTCACCTACATACTCCAAATTATCCTTAATCATAATAATTTAATACACCATATCATTAACCGTATATTTCGTTGCATCCAAGATAATTCTGTCATACAACGATATACCGTTCGCAATGCCTTTCTTTGAAATAACGTACTCACTGTTTTCATCAATGATTTCTACCAGCTTAAAGTCCGTATATCCGGAATTAACACAATATACACCTTTTAACTTCGCAATTGGTCCTACCGTATAACGTTTTGAAGAATCCGGCATTACAACATTGGCACCGGCAGTAATCGCATCAGTACTTATATAACACATATCATCTATGGTCTTATATACCGTTGCAGATACAAACTGTGTCTGCACATTACCTGATGTATCATAAGTCTCACATATAAATCCATCATTGTTACTGTTTCCACCGGTAGTCAAAAATTCCTTTGGTATTGTGTAGAATTCGCAATCCGTAATGGCAGAAACAGGTATTTTGAGACCGGTTCTTGTAGATGACATAAGTTCAATATCAAGGAAACGATCATTAACATAACGTATAGAATATTTGTTAAGACTAATCTTACCAAACATCTCATCTTCTTTCATAATAATAGAAAAACCACAAAGAGCTGTTATGTTATCCTTCTTAAACTTCACCGTCACCGATGACTTGTCCGATAAATCGTATTTGATAATATCCTCCTGAGTAAGCGGAATCAACACATACCACTCCTCACCTGTAACCAGCTTATATGCCGGACTATCATTAACAATAAGCTCCTCTGCTTTAAGATTCTGCTTATTATAATTATCCTTATTAAAATGTGTTTTCGTTATATTTTCGGCATTAATACCTTCATAACCGTCTATGTAATACGCGATAATACCAGGCTGGTCAGAAACAATTGTTCTAAACAGATTCTCACTTCCGGTACTTTCAATTATGGACTCCAGATTATTCATAATATTAGCATTCATAGCATACAAAACTTCTGAATTAATCTCCGCCTTCAAATCATATATATTTCTAAAATTACTGCCATCATATCCTGTTCTGAAGGAATTAAGCATTGACTTAATTGTTGCAAGACTATCTTTAGATAATGAATTCTCTCCTGATTTAGTATATTCAGCTAATATTTCCGCAACACGCCCTGTTTCATCTACAGTGTATATAGTATCTCCGACTTTAACCTTTGTTCCTTCTTTTTTGTAATAATTAATATTACCGGCATACTGCGAGTTATACACCTTTTCATTGCGAATTGCAATTCCCGTAAACTCCGCATTGGTACTTATAGAACCCATATCTACGCTATATACCTGAACTTTTGATTTGGACATATACATAGCCACAAAACATATAACATATACTAAGATTACCGCAAAAATTGCCAGTACTATACTAGGTTTACGTTTATATTTAATTATTTTGTTTTTCTTTTTTGATTTTGATTTCTTTGAGTTACCTGCCATAGCAATCTCCATATCGTTTTTAATTAATTTCCATAAAAACACTAAGCATTTACATAATAAATAACAACAAATTTGTAATAATAAGTAGCGTAAAATACTATATTTAAGGAGGACATTATGCATTCCAAAGTATTTGACTATTTAGCACTTACTATTGCAATTGTAGGCGCAATAAATTGGGGATTAATCGGATTCTTTGACTTTAACCTCGTTGCATTTCTCTTCGGCGATGGTACTCTTTTGAGCCGAATTGTATACGCACTAGTAGGTTTAAGCGGCTTATATCTTGTAAGCACATACGGAAGAATCACAGATATGAACCACGAAACAATTTAGAGTAATGTATTGATAGAAACCGTACCAATATACCTTACAGATACGCTTGAGTTTGCGGAACATACTCTTCTACACTCTGTAAGGTATATGGCACGTTTCTTTCCTTACACAACACTATAACAATAAAGATTTTTCCCTACTGATAGATTTCTCTCCACTCCATATCACCACGCTCCAGAGATTTAATTAATAACTCCGCAGTGGCAAGATTAGTTGCAAGAGGAATATTATACATATCACAAAGTTTGCATATATTATCAGGGTCCGGTTCATGGGCATTAGGATTGACCGCTTCTCTTAACAATATAACCAGATCAATCTGATTATGCTCAATCTGTGTACACAACTGTTGTGCACCACCTAAGTGACCTGCCAAAAACTTATGAATCGACAGATTAGTGCACTCCTCAATAAGACGACCGGTTGTTCCTGTAGCAAACAACTGATTTTTGTTAAGTATTCCCTTGTACGCTATGCAAAAGTTCTGCATCAATTTCTTTTTTGAATCATGTGCTATAAGTGCAATATTCATAGTTCCCTCCGTTCTAAGAACTTAATCATCAGGCTTTCGCTCAACAATTAATTCTTATCCTCTAAAATCTTCAGCAAACATTTCATCATTACGCTGTATATTTCTTTGTAAACTAACATTTATAACAAATCCTACTGCAATAAACACAGCCACCAGGGATGTAAGTCCGTAGCTAAAAAATGGTAACGGGATACCTGTATTAGGCAATAACTGTGTAACAACTCCAATATTAATAAAACTCTGAAAGCCTATATACGCTGCAACCCCACAACATATAAGCCGTCCTGCAAAATCTTTAGCCTTAGTAGCCGCTATTACACACTCAAATACAATCCACATAAGAAGAACCACCGCAAGTGTTGTTCCAACAAAGCCCAACTCTTCACCTATAACGGCAAATATAAAGTCTGTATGAGCCTCCGGAACATATCCGGCATTAACAAGCGACGAAGAATCTTCATTATTAAGCCCTTTGCCGGTCAATTGCCCGGAACCAATAGCCTGCACTGACTTCTCCTGCTGATATACCCCCGCATCATTCTCCTCAGGATTAAGAAAGGCCATAATTCGGTCTCTCTGATAATCCTTAAGTAATACCTGATTAGGGTTACTTACATACAATATGGCACCTACCGCCAACGGAACAACAATCAGTATGGCTGCCCCTATAATCTTATAACTTAAACCACCACAAAAAATGATTGTTAAAAGTACCATAATAATTAATAAACTTGTTGATAAGTCAGGCTGTGCCAAAACAAGTGCCACCGGAATAACCAAAAGTATCCCTAGTACAGTAAGAAACTTCCAGTTATTAATCTTATCCTTATACATAAATATCAGCTTTGCCGTGAAAAGTATAAGAATAATTTTGGTAAGCTCCGAAGGCTGGAATCTGATTCCGGCAAGCTCTACCCATCGTTTAGCTCCCTTGCCGTCATCGCCAACAAGCTGAACAGCAACCAGCAAAACAATATTCACAAAATACATCAGCCAATAAAACTTAAGCACCCATGAATAATCAAACAATGAAACAGTAATCATAACGACGACTGCCAGTACCAGTCCTATACACTGTTTCAAAGTCTGTCCGGAATCTGCACTGTTAACAACAATAATTCCATAAATCGCTGTTACAATTGCTGCTATTAAAATCGCTGGTGCAAAAATAATCACATAGTTTGTCATACCAAGTGATTTTTCGTAATATACAATCAAATAAGGCATAAAAGTCTGAAT
>JAFQIQ010000110.1 GCA_017397445.1 Lachnospira sp. | reverse complement strand
TCTGTCATACACATTCCTCCTGTATTTCAATTCGGAATTGTCTGCCCTGCTGTCATATAGATTACTGCATTGTATGCTGTGATAATGGATAATTCTGCACTACAGTTCCTATGCTTAGAATACCATATATTTACAGAGTTTTCAACGAATTCGAATATATTATTTTAATCTGGAAACAAAAAATGCAGCGACCATAACATCGCTGCATTTTTTGTATTTTCGTGCATATTTTACTTTTCAATGATAATCTGACGAGTAGCATCAATCCACTCAACCTCAGCACCCAGCATTTCCATTACATAGCGTACCGGTACATAAGTGCGATCGTTCATAATTACCGCCGATGTACCAAAGCCAGGGATTTCCTTGCCGATGGTCATGTTCATGGTTTTACCGTCAATTTTCAGCGTTACAGTACGGGTTTCGTTGTCCCATGCAGCTGTGCCGCCTAACAGTTCCGTTACAACACGCACCGGAACTAGAGTACGGTCATCCACGATAACCGGAGCAACGTCGTTCACTTTTGTTACGCCGTTCACCAGAATATTTTTGTTGTTAATCTGCATCACGATGCGCAGACCATAGTCCGCATCTTCCATAGCTACTGCTACCGTTACTTTGCTTGCAGGCATTGTAAAGGTGTATTCATTGTCACCAGTTCGGGTTACAGGAATCACTTTGCCATCTTTATCGGTAACGATAACCTCATCAACCGCTTTGCCCACATCCGGTGTGACTGTGATAACCACTTCTTCACCTTTTACAGCATAGTCTTCACTGGAAGATACCACAGCATCGTCATTATCCAGTACTACTACCGGATAATTGTATACACCGCTGAAACCGCCGGTAGAAGAACCGGTGTAGACAGTTCTGGTGTATTTACATACATTACATTCCGCGTCTTTGCTGTTGTCGTAAACATGAGCTTCTTTATCTGCAATCACATTATGACCGCAGGTAGATGCATGCCAGTGATTGGTTTTATCGGAAGTCCATTCAGTCGCATAAGCGTGTTCATGAGTCAGCTCAGGAATATCCTGAACATCTTTTGTCTGGGTAGCAGCCCAGTCTTTAGCAAAGGTTGCTGTGTAAGTAGTCCAGCCTTTTTCTGTTTCACTTGCAGGTGTTTTTTCTGCACTTGTAATAGTTGCTGCTGCAGTTTCTTTGTGAGTACTATCTGTGCTACATACACGTTCTGCTTTACAGCTGCTTCCATCTTCTGCCCATTCGTAAGTAGTTGCGCCCCAAGTGTGTTCATGAGTCAGAACAGGAATATCCTGAATATCTTTTGTCTGGGTAGCAGCCCAGTCTTTAGCAAAAGTTGCTGTGTAAGTAGTCCAGCCTTTTTCTGTTTCACTTGCAGGTGTTTTTTCTGCACTTGTAATGGTTGCTGCTGCAGTTTCTTTGTGTGTGCTGTCTGTGATACATACACGTTCTGCTGTACAGCTGCTGCCATCTTCTGCCCATTCGTAGGTAGTTGCTCCCCAAGTGCAGGTGTGTTCTGGAGTGTCGGAGCCCTCTACAACAAAGAAGATTTCCAACGTTACATAATCGCCATAATTGTAATAGCAGGACACGCCAAAATCAACATCTTCGTAGTCGGGAAGTTCGTCTTCGCTGAAGAAGTACTTGGTATCTTTAGTAAACTTATAACCGTCTTCGGCTTTCAGATAAATATCCAGAACATAAGTACCTGGGCCAAAAGGTGTAGCCTCATCCAGTTCCTCCCAATCGCCGGTATACTTGTACCAATAGTTGCCTTCCTCTTCATCAAATGCCGCACCCTCGCCAGTCAAGGTGATATTGAAATCAGGTGTTGCACCGATAACAGGCTTCGTAACATCGCTGATTTTTACAGATTCAACGGGTGTCTTTGGTGTGCCGCCGGGAACGGTATATTCAATCTTGATCCATGGAGATGTGGCATCTGTATTGTCAATGTGGTTGAGTGTGCCGTTAGTCAAATCGTGTATAAACGCTGCTCTGTCAGAAACCTTATGGTATATATCAGTTTCAAAGCGGATAAACAGATAATATGTCTCACCAGCTTCAAATTTTTGAGAAGTCATAACTATGCTTGCATCCGTCAGCCACTGCACAGTTTTGACCGCAATGCCTTCCGTATCTGTGGTAATTCCAGTTGTTACCGCAGTTTCTCCCGCAACAGGAGCGGTAATGCCCTTGATGTTAATGGTATTAAGGATAGGATTAGGAATAGGCTCCCACTGTGCAACCGCATAGCTGTCTTGAGAAATGGTGATTGTTTCACCCGCCGCATATTCGTCACCACCGTTAATACGCCAAGCTTTGAACCGCTGACCTTCAGGCGCAGTAAAGCCACATTCAGGCAGGGTATACTCGCCGGCAGTAACTGTTACAGGATTCATTTCACCGCTGCCGTAGTTGGCATAAAATTTCACGGTGTAGGTTGCAGGTGTTACTGCTTTTTCTTTGAAAATCGCTTTTACAGTTACTGCACCAGCAGGCATTACAAAGCTATTATCAGTAACAAGAACGATAACACCTCTAGGTGGTGTTACTTCCCATTTATCGAATTCATAACCTTCATTTGGTGTTGCTGTCAGTGTTACTGTTGTGCCTTTTGCCGCTCTCGCAACACTTGCTTCTGCTGTACCGTTGCCATCTGTTGTTACGGTTACTGTGTATGTTTCGGGAACCGTATATTCAATCACGATAGTCTTGGCTGAAGAATCGTGCTTTGCAATACCGCCAGTCAGGTCGTGCAGAACTTCTGCACTCTCAGAAACAGTATAATCCTCAGAAACAGTGTAAGGGATAACCAGATAATAAGTTTTACCAAGTTCAAACTTGTCAGACTCTCCCATTGGAATCTTAGAATCACGACCTGGCTTACACCACTGTACTTCGCCAAGGGTAATGCCCTTATTAGCTGTAGTGATGCCGCTTACATCTGCAGTTTCACCGGCAACGGGTGCAGTGATACCGTTAATCTTGATTGCCTGAATAACAGGTTTTGTTACAGTAAATTCAGGAGACATCACCCACACCCACGAAGTCTTGTCTACTGTGGCTACGGGATAGACTACTTCCCATTCTTCTCCATCCACCGTAACAGTAATCACGGCTTGTGGCAGCACATATTCTTCTCCGCCTTTATCACCATCAATTCTCAGCTGTACTTTGTAACGATATGTACCTTCATCAATGGTATCGTTCACATTAATATCTATCCAATCGTCACCGACCTTCTTAATATAGTAGCCCATTGTATCGGACAAATATGCCGGCTGACCTTCGATAACAGTAAATTTAGGATCCTCTGCCCCACTTGAACCGTATTCAGGCGTGATATCACCAGTCAGAGATTTCGCTTCGAAAGTATAGATTTTTTCGCGATCACTACTGCTTAACACCGTCTCCGCCACTTTGATGGTAATTGTTGCTTCAGCATCTTTGCTGTCTGTAACCTGAACTACAAGGTCTTCATTCTCACCTACAGCATCAGGTGTACCGGAAATTTCACCTGCGGCAGAAACAGAGATCCATGCAGGACCGGAAACTTTAGAAAATGTGTAAGGTTTGGTACCACCTTCCGCATTTTGTGCTACAAAGTAGGACTGGATTTCATGACCTTTAAAACTTTTACCAATATCAAAAACCGAAGAATCATGGAATGTAAGTGCAAGATTTTCTGGTGCTGTTACATTAAATTCCTTAGATGCCACAACCATATACGAATAACCGTCATCGCCGCCACCAGCTCTAACATCTTGTATTGTTTCCCATCTTTCTCCATTCACCATAACGGTAACATCATTATTACCTGACAGAACATGAGTCTTTGCATCTTCGTCGTCAATTCTCACCTGTACCTCGTAACGATATGTACCTTCACT
>JAFQIQ010000109.1 GCA_017397445.1 Lachnospira sp. | reverse complement strand
GTCTTTGGTTGTTGAACGTATTGAATCGCTTGTTGATGAACGAATCAGCGTAAGATACAAAGAGTATAATAAAGAAATTGATAAAGAGCGGGAAGATGCCATAGCTGATGCTCACAAAACTATTGAAGATAAAGTGTGGGAAAACTATGATAATCTAATCGCTATGTATGGTGCTATGTATCCCGGTGCTGATGTGACCTCTATGGTTAAAGATTACCTGGATGATGCGACTAAAAAGGCTATAAAAGATTTTGATGTGTCGGTGATTGATACAGAGATTGATAAGGCACGAACAGAGCTAATCAAAACTGCTGCCGATTGGGAATGGTATGTACTTGATAGAGATTCACATTATTCTTTTAGAGATTACCAGTCCAGTGCAGATAAGATGGAAACCATAGCCAGTGTGTTCCCGGTGTTCTTTATGCTTATTGCAGCTCTAGTGTGTCTTACAACTATGACACGTATGGTTGAAGAACAAAGAGAACTGATTGGAACATTTAAGGCATTGGGATATAAGAAGTCAAGTATTGCCTTTAAGTATATTATATATTCCCTTGTTGCATCTCTTACAGGAGGTATTGCAGGATGTGCCGTAGGTATTAAAATATTTCCTGTTATAATTTATTATTGCTGGGGAATTATGTATGATTTGCCGGATATAATGTTTGGTAATCACTGGCTGCTTTCTATAGTTGCCATTGGTCTTATGGTGCTTGTAATTGAAGCATCAACCATATATGCGTGTTATAATGAGCTTATGGAAGTTCCGGCTATACTTATGCGACCAAAAGCTCCAAGGAAGGGCAAGAAGATATTCCTTGAAAGATTAAGCTTTGTATGGAAAAGAATGTCCTTTTCTAATAAAGTTACAGCCCGTAATATATTCAGATATAAGAAGCGTTTCTTTATGACAGTAGTGGGCGTAGCCGGCGGATGTGCGCTTATGATGACAGGATATGGTCTTAAAGATAGTATATCGGTATTAATTACCAAGCAGTTTCATGAGATTTTAAAGTATGATATGAGTGTTACTTTTGATGATGATACTGTTGGAGCAAGATTGAGACTGGATGACAAAGTAAAGTCCGCTATATCATATTATAACTATGCAACAGAACTTATTAAAAATGAAGGAACAGACGAAGAGGTTACCATAAGCAATGTATCAGTTAATGTGATTAATGATTATGAACGTTTTGGTGATTTTGTCACATTTAGAAAAAGGAATACCAATACTGTTTATGAGTTTACAAGCGATGGTGTATTTATAAGTGAGAAGACGGCCAAAGATTTGAAGGTTAAGGCTAATGACACATTTATCCTTGAAAACGAAAACGGCGAAGAAAAGGAAGTAACCGTTGCTAAAGTTATTGAGATGTACACAGGACATCATATATATATGACTTCTGAATATTACAGAAGTATATATGATGAAAATGTGCAGAGTAATGCGGCGCTGGCGATTCTTAATGATATTTCATCTGATGAGGAGAATATATTAGGCCAGAAGTATATTGATATGGATGGTGTTAAGGGAGTTACTTTCTATTCCGGAAGTATTGACAGATTTAATACTATGATTAGTACTATTAATCTTGTAACATATATACTTATTGCATCAGCTGCGGCGCTATCCTTTGTTGTATTGTATAATCTTACGAATGTTAACGTGTCCGAACGCATTAGAGAGATTGCCACAATAAAGGTTTTAGGCTTTTATAATAACGAAGTGGATGCGTACGTGTATCGTGAAAATATTGTAATTTCCGTTATTGGTGCCATAATAGGACTGGGGCTTGGTGTTGTATTACATCATTTTATTATGTTGACACTTGAATTTGATGATATGATGTTTGGCAATGTGATAAAACCTATGTCTTATCTTATTTCCTTTGCCTTTACTATGTTATTCTCCGTACTTGTGAATTGGTTTATGAGAGGCAAGCTGAGAAGAATTAAGATGGTAGAGTCATTAAAGTCAGTAGAATAATTATTTAATTTAATATCATAATTAGGGACTACCTGTACATATATTGTGAAAAGCAATAGACAGGTAGTCCTTTTGCTTTGGAGGGGAGGTTAGTGTATGGAGCGCTTTGAAGAAGTTTTAGCATTCCTGCCTGTTAGAATCAGGGATAGTTTATATGGGGATGTGAATATTAAAAATATGTGCAAAACCAGACAATTAAGCGAAATACGTCTTAGGGTTAACTGTCCGCTTATTCTTATGTTTGTTAAGAAAGAAGAGGTTTGTAATCAGATAATAATTACTGTTAAAGATATACATCAGTGTTTGCAGTTTATTAGTGATTATTCGTTGTATGCACATGAGGATGATGTGGGGAAAGGTTTTATTACACTGAGAGGAGGTCATAGAGCCGGTCTTGTGGGACAGGCAATTATTAGGGAGGGCAGAGTTGTAAATCAGAACAATATTGGATTTATTAATATCAGAGTGGCATACGAGGTGAAAGGTTGTGCCGATAGGGTGATTTCGTTTATAGAAGGTGATGAAGGGGTGGAGCATACATTGATAATATCACCGCCTGCTTGTGGCAAAACCACTTTGTTAAGAGATGTGATAAGACAATTGTCTGATGGAGTATATAAAGGATGTTATAAAGTAGGGGTTGTTGATGAACGGTCAGAAATAGCAGCGTGTTTTAATGCAGCTCCGCAGAATGATATTGGCATAAGGACGGATGTAATTAATCAGGTGGATAAATCCACAGGAATGATTATGCTTTTAAGATCAATGGCTCC
>JAFQIQ010000108.1 GCA_017397445.1 Lachnospira sp. | reverse complement strand
GTGCAGCTATGGGTCAGTTATTCTTTTCAATGAGTTTAGCTATGGGTATTATGATTACTTACGGCTCATACACAAAGGATGAAGTAAGCCTCGTTAAGTCAGTTAATCAGATTGAAATATTTGATACAATAGTAGCGTTATTGGCAGGTCTTATGATTATCCCTGCTGTATATGTATTCAGTGGGGAAGCCGGTTTAAAATCAGGTGGTCCCGGACTTATGTTTATGACACTTCCAAAAGTATTTGATCAGATGCCGGGCGGTACAATTATTGGTGGTTTATTCTTTATACTGGTATTCTTTGCAGCTCTTACAAGTTCAGTATCAGTTATGGAAGCCATCGTGTCCATGATTATGGACAAATTCCATCTTAGCCGAATCAAGAGTTGTATTGTTGTATTCGTAATTACAATAATACTTGGCATACCATCATCTCTTGGAAATGGTTTATGGGCTGACATAACAATACTTGGAATGGACTTCCTTACGTTCTTTGACTATGTAAGTAATTATGTACTTATGCCAATCGTAGCATTTGTAACATGTATTATGATTGGTTGGTTTGTGGGACCAAAGTTTATAGTTAACGAAGTTACTAAGAATGGGGAAACTTTCAAACGTGGACCGATACTTACAATTGTAATCAAATATATTGCACCTGTGCTCCTTTTGATTATCCTTATATTCTATTCTCTGGCACAGTTTGGAATTATTTCTTTCTAATATATAATTAATATGTTATAATGTTGGGGCGACATTCGTAGTGTCGCCCCATTTACAATTCAAACGGATTTCGGAGGTATATATGAGTATTTTAAATGTAGAACACCTTACACATGGTTTTGGTGACAGAGCAATATTTGAGGATGTTTCTTTCAGACTTTTAAAGGGAGAACACATTGGACTTATTGGAGCTAATGGTGAAGGTAAATCAACATTTATGAATATAATAACAGGCAAGCTTATGCCTGATGAGGGTAAGGTAGAGTGGTCAAAGAATGTACGTGTCGGTTATCTTGACCAGCACGCCGTACTTGAAAAGGGCATGACTATAGGTTCAGTTCTTGCATCAGCATTTGACTTCCTTTATGAGATGGAAAATCAGATGAACGATATATACGCAAAGCTTGGAGACGTAGATGAGGACACTATGAATCAGCTTATGGCTGAAGCAGGAACCATTCAGGATATGCTTGCAAGTCATGACTTCTATATGATTGATTCTAAAGTAGAAGAAGTAGCCAGAGCCCTCGGCCTTCTTGATTTAGGTCTTAATAAAGATGTAACAGAACTTAGCGGTGGCCAGCGTACTAAAGTTTTGTTAGGTAAGCTTTTACTCGAAAAGCCTGACATTCTCCTGCTGGACGAGCCTACCAATTACCTGGATGTAGAGCATATCGAATGGTTAAAGAGATATCTTAACGAGTACGAGAACGCATTTATCCTTATATCCCACGATATTCCGTTCCTTAATAGCGTTATCAATCTTATCTATCATATGGATAACTTAAAGCTCAACCGCTACGTTGGTGATTATGACAAGTTCCAGGAAGTATATGCTATGAAGCAGGCTCAGCTTGAAGCTGCGTATAACCGTCAGCAGAAGGAAATTGCAGACCTTAAAGATTTTGTTGCCCGAAACAAAGCCCGTGTTGCTACACGTAATATGGCTATGTCACGCCAGAAGAAACTTGATAATATGGAAGTTATCGAGCTTGCTGCACAAAAGCCAAAGCCTGAGTTTAACTTTAAGGAGGCAAGAACTCCGGGAAGATATATATTTACTACAACAGACCTTGTTATCGGCTATGAAGATGCCCTTTCGAGCCCGCTTAATCTCCAGATGGAACGTGGTCAAAAGATAGTTTTAACCGGTGCTAACGGTATTGGTAAATCCACTCTTCTTAAAAGTATCCTTGGCCTTATTAAACCGCTTTCCGGAGCAGTAGAGCTTGGGGATTACCTTGAAATCGGATACTTTGAACAGGAAACGCCTGCTGATATACAGACAACATGCCTTGAAGAAATATGGCAGGAATTCCCGGGATACACTCAGTACGAAGTGCGTTCAGCCCTTGCCAAATGTGGCCTTACAACCAAGCATATTGAAAGCCGTGTTAAAGTACTTAGCGGTGGTGAACAGGCAAAGGTACGTCTTTGTAAGCTTATTAACCGTGAAAGCAATATCCTTGTCCTGGACGAGCCAACAAACCACTTGGATGTGGATGCTAAGGATGAACTCAAGCGTGCATTAAAAGCATATAAAGGCAGTATACTTATGGTTTGTCATGAGCCTGAATTCTATGAAGGCATTGCAACAGATGTATGGGATGCAAGTAAATGGACTACAAGACTTGTATAATGCATTTTGTATAAGGTATACATGTTCCGGATTATATAATTATGGAGAAATAATATGGATGAAAAGACGAATGTAATGCGAATCCTCGAACAAAAGAAAATCAAATACACACCACACTGCTATGCCGATACTGATGCCATAAGCGGTGTGGAAGTGGCTACAGTATTAGGTCAGGACCCGAAACAGGTATTTAAAACGCTTGTAACTGTAGCTAAATCCGGCAAAAATTATGTATTTGTAATCCCTGTAGAACAGGAGCTGGATCTGAAAAAAGCAGCAAAAGCAGTAGGGGAAAAATCTATCGATATGTTAAAGTCTAAGGATCTCCTTCCTCTTACGGGATATATTCACGGAGGTTGCTCACCTATCGGTATGAAAAAAGTATTTCCTACAATTTTTCAGAAGGAAGCAGCCGATTATAATTCAATTATGTTTAGTGCCGGTAAAATCGGTTACCAAGTGGAATGTAGCCTGACTGACATAAGTAAAATACTTCGATATCAGCTTGCCGATGTTGTTGTGGAATAGATAACTCTTTAAGGGGGATTTTGAATATGATTCTAAGAACACCACATTATTATAAAAAATTTATCTGTATTGCCTCTGAATGCAAAGATAATTGCTGCGTGGGAGGATGGCAGATAGATATAGACGACGAAACTGCTGAATATTATCAAAATGTTACCGGGGAATTCGGCGACAGACTGCGTGAATCTATTGAATACACAGATGCTTATTGTTTCAGGTTAAAAGACGGTCAGTGTCCTTTTCTTGACGATAAAGGACTTTGCGAAGTATACAAACATCTTGGAGAAGATAAGCTTGGTGTTGTATGTGCCCAATTCCCACGCTTTTCAGAATATTACGGTGACATTAAAGAAACCGGAATAGGACTGGCCTGCGAAGAAGCTGAACGCATAATTTTCACGGATACAGATGCATTTTCTTTCGATATGAAAGAACTGGACGAGGAACCTGTATTAGATTCAGAGTTTGATGCAGAGCTGGCAAAATCCCTTTTTGTTTACAGAGATAAGGTTATAGCTTTATTTGACACAGAATCAGAGGGGATTTCTCTTACTGATAAATTAAGGGCTACCTTACTTAGCAGCTCCTATATTCAAGAAATGATTAATAACAATTCCTATGAAGAAATAACCCAATATGTTACATCCCTAAACCTTCAGAAATTGTTAGACGAAGTATCTTCCGACGGAACCGGTGCTGATTTTACCCTATGTGAAGCTGTATATCGTATACTGTGTGCCTACAGTGGACTTGAAACACTTAATCCTGCCTGGCCAAATGTTCTTGACCGCTTATTCAGTCAATTACATGAAGCAGACGAGGATGATAATATTAAAGAAAATACTAATATTATGTACGAAGAATTATCTAAAGAATTCGATTTATACATAAGTATTAACAACCGCGGTTTTGAGTATAACAACCTTATCAAATACTATGTATTCCGATATTTTATGAAGGCCGCCTACGACCACGATATTCTGGGTAAATCCATACTTACAATTGCTAACTGGATAGTCATTCGTGATATGGATATTTCCCGCTGGCTTGATAATGGCAAAACATTTACCTTTGAAGACCGAATTGATACCGTTCACATATTCTCAAGACAGGTGGAATATTCAGAAGATAATTTGTGGGAACTCAATGAAGAATTTATGTTTGATGATATATTTGATACGGATTCTCTAAATTCTTTGTTGGAAATGATGTGATTTATAAGAGCCCGTTCGAGTGTATTCGAATGAGCTCTTTTTGCTTTTGAAAAAGAACAATATACTTTAAAACTTTACTTGCATAAAGAGTTAATTAATGATAATATTTATCAATGTATTATAATACATCATGGAGGAATGTTATAATTATGAAAAACAAAAGAAAGAAAATGTTACAAAGAATGGTAACAATTCTATTGTCCTTGGTTTTAATTGCAATGCAATTGTTGCCAGGCAATATTTTAAGGGCAACTGACGACTCGATAATTAATAACGGGCTTAAACTGTCAGATTTCCAAGTACTCATCAATAATAAAGCAATTGACAGTGTTGATGAAGTACGAAATGGCGATAACGTTAATATAACTTTTGATTTTGAAATCGATAATTCCAGCAAATCATCGAAAGATTATTGTATTGACCTTAACGTTATCGGAATGGACATTCCGGATCAGCCGGAAAATCAGTTCTACAGTACTGCATTAGGTAAATACTGTGGCGTGTACAAGATTGACAATAATATGCTTTACATTACTTTGTCAGACGATGTATTTAACAATGAAAATGTAATTAAAGGTGGCGGAACCTTAGATGGTGTTGTAGACATTAACCAGTCTAATGTAGATTCGGATAACAATACAACTTTACAGATTGGAAACAAGAAGATAACTATAAAAGTATCACCTGAGCCAACCGATAATGCCAGTGACTGTTATGTAAACAAGTCTGCCGACAGTAATGCAGTTTACGATGCAACCAATGATGTTATGGTGCAAACGTTTAGAGTAAGGATTGAATCTAAAAACGGCACCCGCGGCGGTGGTATAAGTGATATTGTACTTACTGATATTTATGGAAGCAAACTTTCTGCACCTACTAATATAAAGATTGTTCAGAATTCTTGGGATACAACTAATCCTGGAGAATATCAGACTACTTATGCTTCTATAGAGGAATTAAATACTGCATTGACAACATTGGATAAAGACGAGGCGATTACTTTTACATATGATGTTACCGTTTCTGCAGACATACTTAATTCAGCAACTGTTGTAGATGGTGCATATAGTAACATTATTGAAGTAGCATATAAGAATGATTTTGGCGAGGCTGACAAGGCTGTTTCTTCAGCAGTAACGCCTAGATATACAAGACCATGGGTTAATAAAACAGGTTCATATAACGAAAATGGAACTATAACTTGGACTATAACCGTTAATGCCGGTGATTTGACAACATTAGACGGTTTGGATGTTACTGTTGTTGACACATTGGGAGAAGGCTTAAGCTACAATAATTTAACAGGTACTGTTAATTTTGATTTCAACAATTTTACTAAATCAGGAAGCAGCTATACATATACATATGTAACTAAGGTTGATAATAACATTGTAAGCAGTCCATACGAAAAAAGTCTATCTAATTCCGTTGATGTAAATATAGAAGGTTATGGCACTTGCAATAAGTCAACAAATGTAACTAAACCAGCACCTTCCTTATTGTCAAAGGAATATATTGCCGATTCTTTTGATAAGAATAACAAGTCTTTATCATGGCTTATTACATATAATGTACCTGAGAGCGGAATATCATCCCTCAAAATACAGGATAAATCAGAAGGCCTTAACTGGTATTCTGATGCAGGAACTCACACTGTTTCTCTTAAAGAAATATATGTTAATGACGTAAAGGTTATTGAAAATGGAGCAATAGTTAATACAACTATTTTAAAAGAGGGTACATTGGAATACTATAACTCAAGCTATTGGAAAGTAGAGTTTAACCCTGCATATCTGGCAACTATGTCCGGAAACAATATTGTTATGAAGTGCTCGACAATTATCACTGATAATAATGAATCAAAAGCTACTTATTATAACAGTGCAGTCGCAGAATATGATGGTACTACTATTAGCAAAGAAGCCAGAGTTACGAATCCATCCAATGAGATTGATATTATTACCAAATCCGCTTCAAAAATCGATGGAACCACTGCAAACTGGAAAATTGAAACTAATGTTTCATCACTTAACAAATTTGAAACCGGTAAAATTCTCTCATACAAAGATTCCTTACCATCAGGTATGGAATTGGTACCAGGCAGTGTTAAGATGGAGCTTATGACACGCGATACTTGGAATTATTGGGATTCTATTGATATC
>JAFQIQ010000107.1 GCA_017397445.1 Lachnospira sp. | reverse complement strand
GCAGCAGATTGAAATACCAAGCAGCAGAAGAGCCTTGGTATGATTAACGGTTTTGCCCAGGAGACCATAACAGGTCAGAAGGTTGTTAAGGTGTTTAACCATGAGGATATTGCTATTGATGAGTTTGACTATCTTAACGAAGAGCTTCGTCAGGCACAGATTAAGGCACAGTTTAGAGCCGGAATTATGGGGCCTGTCACTCACCAGCTCTGCAATATGATATATGCCCTTACGGCGTGTGTAGGCGGTTTGCTTGTTGTTTATAGGGGATTCGACGTGGGTGGTCTTGCTGTTTCTCTTAATTATACAAGAAGATTTAACAGACCTATTAATGAGATTTCACAGCAGATTAACACTGTGTTTGCGGCACTTGCCGGTGCGGAGCGTGTGTTTGATGTTATGGATCAGGAGCCGGAGACGGAAGGCGATGTTGTGTGCGGAGAGGAAGGTACAAGATTTAAGGGGCATATTAAGGTTGACCATGTGAATTTTGGTTATACGCCGGATGTTACGGTGCTTCACGATATTTCGCTTTTTGCAAAGCCGGGACAGAAGATTGCATTTGTCGGCTCCACAGGTGCGGGAAAGACTACGGTTACTAACCTGCTTAACAGGTTTTACGATATTCAGGAGGGAACTATCACTATTGACGGTATTCCAATTGATAAGATTGACAGGCGTGTGCTTCGCAGCAATATTGCCATGGTGCTTCAGGATACGCACCTTTTTACAGGTACCGTTCGCGAAAATATCCGCTACGGCCGTTTGGATGCCACTGATGCAGAGGTTGAGGAGGCGGCAAAGGTTGCGTCTGCCCACACATTTATTATGCATCTTGAAAATGGTTATGACACGCTGTTAGAGCATGACGGAGCGAATCTTTCACAAGGACAGAGGCAGCTTCTGAACATAGCCCGTGCGGCGATTTCTAAGGCACCGATTCTTGTACTGGATGAGGCTACAAGCTCAGTTGATACAAGAACGGAGAAGCATATTGAGGCCGGCATGGATGCGATTATGAAGGACAGAACTACATTTGTTATTGCCCACAGACTTTCAACGGTTCGCAAGGCCAACGCGATTATGGTTCTTGAAAAAGGTAGAATTATCGAGCGCGGAACTCACGAGGAGTTGTTGGAGCTTGGTGGAAGATATGCAGACCTTTATAATGAGATAGTGGAGTTGGATTAAGGAGACAAAAAATGATTTCATTCGAAAGTGATTATATTGCAGGAGCACACCCGAAGGTGCTGGAAGCTCTGTTACAAACTAATATGGTGGCTTTGTCCGGTTACGGAAGTGATCCATTTACGGAGAGGGCGAAGGAGAATATTAGGAAGGTGTGTGAGTGCCCGGAAGCAGAGGTGCATTTTCTTGTAGGAGGAACTCAGACAAATGCGGTGGTTATTTCATCGCTGCTTAAGTCATATGAGGGCGTTGTGGCGGCAGAGACGGGACATGTAAGCACCCACGAGGCGGGAGCTATTGAACACACAGGTCATAAGGTGCTGGCACTTTCGCAGTGCGATGGCAAGATTGATTCGAGCGAGCTTGCAAGCTATCTTGCAGGATTCTTTGCTGATGCCAACCACGAGCATATGGTGTTCCCGGGGATGGTGTATATTTCCCATCCTACAGAGTATGGAACTTTATACAGCAAGTCGGAGTTGGAAGCGATTGCGGATGTTTGCAGACGATACGAAATGCCGCTTTACTTGGATGGTGCAAGACTTGGTTACGGAATTATGAGCCGTGAAACTGATGTGACTATGGCTGATATTGCAAGGCTTTGTGATGTGTTCTATATAGGCGGAACTAAGGTGGGGGCTCTTTGCGGTGAGGCAGTTGTTTTCACGAAGAGTAATGCGCCAAAGCATTTTACAACTATTATTAAGCAAAACGGTGCGTTACTTGCTAAGGGCAGACTTCTTGGCGTGCAGTTCGATGCACTTTTTACGGACAACCTGTATTTTGATATAAGTAAGCACGCTATCCATATGGCGGAGCAGCTGAAGGCGGTGCTTAAGGAGAAAGGTTATACATTTTACTTGGAATCGCCGACTAATCAGCAGTTTGTGGTGCTTGAGGATGAGAAGTATGAGAAGTTGAAAGAACAGGTGGCGATGAGTTTCTGGGAGAAGCCGGATGAAACTCATACCGTTGTGAGGCTGGCTACGAGCTGGTCAACGAGGGAAGAGGATGTTGAGGTGTTGAGAGGGATACTGTAGTAGGGGTATTATGAAATTGGAGCATTTGATGGTGTGACTATTGCTGAGTTTGATAATGATATGAAGATAGTAAAGTTAAGCGAGTTTCAATCAAAGTCAGAGCATTATTATCCATATGGAAGGTGATTATATGTACATGAAAAAACGCGACGAGGAAGTTGCATTGCTAAAGAAGTTATGGCGTGAGGAGCCTGTGACATGTCCTAAGTGCGGTGAGGCTACATTACAATTTTTGCACAAGAAGGCAAAGAAAAGCAACTGTGACTGGAAATGTCCCGCTTGTGGTGAGATTTACAGGACAATAGGGATGTTAAAGGACTTGCCGAATTAATAAAAAAGTTATTGATTTTTGGATATACTTGTTATATACTGATAATGTAAAATGTGCAAATAGATACCATTAGATGGTAGAGCCTATATAGATTGTCAATGGCTAATTAATAGTAATTAACGCAAAGGTGACTGCTACTTTGACTCAGAGTGGCGGTCATTTTTGCGTTTGAATTTATCTAAGAAACGTAATAGATAATTAGCAAATAACTAAACATCACTGTTTAGATACGACTCTAACCACCTAACCATCTCTATCTAGCCATAATAAAAATGTTGGCATCTATTTGCATACATATATTATACGTTGCTTAATATAAAAAGTCAAATGTAATATATACAAATAATAGAGTTTTAGGCATGATATGACCCCAGTCATATAGATATACATGGCTAATTATGCTATATATAGGGCGGTGATTATTTATGTATAAGATGATTGAATTTATTAAATCAGAAGTTTTTGTGATAATTCTTACAGTGATTTCATTGACTTGCACCAGGTACCCGTTGTGGTTGTTGCTTGTGGCAAGTCTTGTTGTGATACTTTTTTGCGTAAGAAGTCTGGAAGAGGATAATGCGTTTAAAACCCGTTCTGCTATGTGGTGGGTACAGTTAGCATTGTTTTTTATATTTTGCCTGTTGGCAGGGGAATGGTTTTCGTATCTTATATTCAGTGAATCTAATACCCGGAAATTTAAGTGGGATAATGTATTAGTGCCGTCTGTTTTGTATGTGGTTGTGAGTCTGATAAGTCAGAGGGGAGGACTTGCAATACATTTGTTATATATGATTCTTTTACTGGTTATTGCTGCTGTTATGCAGGGGATGCAATTGGGGCTTCGCACATATATGGAGGCACAGAGCAAAGTAGGCAATGTGGTGAAGGTGTCGGCGCTTAATGAGCTTTATCAGCGCAAGTTAAACCAGGAGCTTACTTTGAAGAATTTCCTTGCGGATAAGAATGCCAGACTTGAGGAGCGTGAAAATATCAGTCGCAATATTCATAATAGTGTGGGGCATTCTATAACTGCTGCCATTATGACGTTGGATGCGGCAGATATGATATATGATGTTAAGCCGGAGCTTGCAAGGGAGAGAATGCATGTGGCACAGGACAGAATAAAGGGCAGCCTTGAGTCTATCAGACATGCAGTGAGAATGCTTGATAAAGAGGCGGAGAGTATAAGCTGTGATGATTTTGAAAAGACACTTTTGACAGTGGCGGATGAATTCGCTATGGATACTTCCATAAAGATACGCACTACATTTACAAGGATTGCGGATAGCGTGCAGATTCCCCACGAACATGTGGAGTTTTTGACGGGAGCTTTGCAGGAGCTACTGACTAATGGTGTGAAGCATGGAAATGCAGATGTGTTTGATGTGCAGGTCATAAGTGACAGCAGTCACATAAAGCTATCGGTTAAGGATAATGGCAAGAGTGGGTTTAATGATGAAAACAGGGATATTAAGATTAAGAATGGATTTGGACTTAAGAAGATTGATTCATATGTAAGGAGCTGTGGTGGCGAGATGGCTGTAACGGCAGTGGAAGGGTTTAGATGTGAGATTACGTTGCCGCTACTGAAGGAGGAGAAGGATGGATAATATCAATGTGTTGCTGGTTGATGACGAGCCATTATTATTGGATAGTCTGGAGATAATACTTACTATAAATAATATGACCATTGCAGGTAAAGCACATGACGGCAATGAAGCGTTAGAGATTCTTAAAGGGTGCGAAGTGGCAGGAAACGGATGTGACATTGCACTGGTTGACCTTAATATGAAGGGGATGGGCGGAATTGAGCTTATACCACATATAAAGGCTGAATTTCCTGGGGTAAAGATACTGGTTCTCACAACATTTTACGATGATAAGAATATAACTGCTGCCATATCAGGCGGTGCAGACGGGTATCTGCTTAAAGACAGTGGGGCAAATGCCATACTTGGGGCTGTGGAGCAGATTATGAATGGACAGAATGTAATTGATAACAAGGTTATGCAAAGGCTGGCTGCTATTATGGCTAAGAATTCGGAGAATGTTGCAAAGGAGGAAGAGATGCTTAACCTTCCGGCGGATATAACTGAGCGGGAAAGTGAAGTGTGTACGCTTCTTGCCAAAGGATACACTAACAGGCAGATTGCGGATGCTTTGTACATATCGGAAGGAACGGTGAAGAATTACATATCTTCAATATATGATAAAACAGGAATTCACGACAGGGCGAAGCTTATCGTGGCAATAAGGGAGTAAGAATATGTGACCGTGGTCATATGAAAGATATGACTGCGGTTACTTTTGTATGGTGACTTAAAGAGTTACAATGATTACATAAAATATGAATGGAGGTGCGGTTATGCCGCAGAAGATATCTGCATTGAAGTACATTTTAAATAATAAACGAAGGGTGTCTGTTCTTTTGTTCAGTCTGGCTATGTGTTTTGTGCTGTTTTATGTGGCGGACTTTTTGCTTAATATAACAACAGAGACTTCGACATCTTTTTTGATTGATAGCAGAAAAAAGGTTCAATTCCTTCAGGTGGCAAGCGGCCCGCTGGGGGTTGATGCCGATGTTCCTTATGAAGAGTGGTTGGGATTGTATGAGGAAGCTAATCTGAAGCTGGTTGAGAAGTTAAAGCACGTGAAGGGTATAGAAAATGTGTTTTTTTCTATGAGAAGGACTCTTGCTGTTTCGGCTGTTCTGGGAAGTTATGGGCTTGACATGCCGATGCTTGATAAGGAAGAAGTGCCTGTGTACATGGAGCATATGGGTGCAGTATTGACTGACGGACGTATGCCG
>JAFQIQ010000106.1 GCA_017397445.1 Lachnospira sp. | reverse complement strand
TGCTTTCTGCGTATTAAATCCGCTCACATCTGCCGCTGCAAGATTTATACAATCTTTAAACATACATGTAAACTTTACAACATTAGCTGTATCTATGCCTTTTATATTTAAAGATGTCAATGCATCCATCTCGCTAAACATATTCGACATATTTGTTACTTTAGATGTGTTCCACTTGCTTATATCTAATGACGTTATATCTGTTGCATTACTGAATAATGAATTCATATTCTTAACAGAAGATGTATCCCAGTTGCTGACATTAATGTCCTTTAACCATTCACAATTGGCAAACATCGACTCCATAGTAGTAACCTTACCTGTTTTGAAATTACTCACGTCAAGAATCTGTATGCATTTACATTTGTTGAACATATAACTCATATCTGTCACATTTGATGTGTCAAATCCGCTTACATTAAACTCTCCCAGCTTGCTACATCCTTCAAACATAGATTTCATATTAGTAACATTTCGTGTGTCAAATCCACTTAATTCTAGCTCTCTTAAAGAACTGCATCCACAGAACATATAACGCATGTTTGTTACTTTAGATGTGTCTAATCCGCTTACATCAAGACTTGCTAGGCTACTACAATTGTAAAACAGCCCCTCCATAGTAGTCACATTACTTGTATCCAATCCGCTTATATCTAGGCTCGTTAAATACTTAAGACTGCTGAACATTTCATATGCATTAGTTATGTTACCGGATGTCCCTAAAAATGTATCACCTAACTTGATACATTCTATATATCTGCTTGAATTGTAGAAAATCTGACTCGAATCAGCCTGTGCAGTGACGTTCCAATAAACATACACTTCTTCCATACCCAATGCCAGAAATTCGTCGCTTTGTGTTATTCTTACTAATTTTATGTGATCATATGCAGGACATACTGTCTCACCACTTGTATCATCCTCAACCCAGATAAGTCCGTTGTTATACAAAGTCCACGCAGTACCGTAATATTTACCACTGCCAACCACTGTAAGTTTACTTGTGTCAAATGGATCTGTTTCCGCAGCCTCCACTCTTACAAGATTAAACTTAAACAGTCCCTCAAGCCCTGCAAGTGGCATAACACCTACAAGAACCACGATTGCCATAACTATGGCTGATAATTCTTTGATTGCTCTTTTCATTGTGGTTTCCTCTCTCTTTCCCATAAATAGTCGTCAATTACCTTTTCGAACACAATAACTAATAAATCGTAACATATACAATCTTATCACTTTAATTAGCTAATGTAAAGAAGGTTATTAAATGTAGTAAAAGGGGCGTATTCGCGCCCCTACATAAATGCCTGCCTATTACAATAGGCTGTCAAATCCAGTACTTTTCTACATAATCCCAAGCTTCATCTTCTGTAAGTTTGAACTTTACAATAACACGCTTAACAGCATTCTCTTTAGGAACATCCAACTCCTTATAAGCACTAATCGCTCCAATAATCTCCCCCTCCTGCCTGCCAATCTCTTTGCCGGCCTCAACACCATCATTAATCATATCCTCAATCGCCTTACACATATCATGCTCTCCCTTCTTTTCCGTAATCTCCTTCAACTGCTCTTCCTGCCCGGATTCCCACAGTTTTTCCAACTTCTTCGCCAACGCTCCGCTAAAACTTAAAAGTGACAATCCTGCATCAAATGTAGCATCATCTACCTTCGCAAAATACTCCCTATGTTTCTCTATGTATCTTGCTAAAGATTTTTTATCTTTTCTATATTTTAGCATGCCAAACATAACTTGTAAATCAGTAACAAACTTTTTATTGTCGATTTTTTCAAGTTCTACTAAATTAATCTTGTAATCTGGTACAAAATTTTTTAATTCATCCGGCAGTTCCAACATATCATAAAGGTGCGCAGGACCATTCCACTCCTCCTTATCGCCATAATAAAGCACCAATGTTATAACCGGCGTCAGCTTATCACACGCACGATACTGCGATACAAACTCCGCAGGTGACACCGCTTTTTTCTCCTCTTCAGAAAGATTATTCCACATTTCATTTGCCTGCTCCTTGTAAGACAAAGCGTCATAAAGCATTGTCCTGAGTGGCATCTGGTAGTTAATCTTATCTTGATTTTCCAACGCAAGAAAAGCCAGCGTGACTCCTTTCCACAGCATCACTACATCACGATACTTCTCAACCCCATCGCGATGCTCCAAAACCATCTTCGTGTCTGTTGGCATCAACACCAACTCCTCCTTTTTCACTACCTGCTCGCCATCAAACACGAGCCCATTAAACAAGTCAGCAAAACGCCTCTTGTCCTTTAACCACGCATTAATACTAATGTCACGTTTCCCCATTCAGTACCCTCCTTTTGTATTCAATTATAAATGTTGGGAATTCATCGCCGATTGCACGGACAGTCAACTTGCGAATTACTTCGTCTCGTTAACTTTACCCGTGCGGGGCGTAACAGTCGCCAGTGCGACTATAGAATTGTGAATATTAGTTATACATTCAATATAGATATATTACCATTGCCCATGGTTTACGTCAAGTGTTTTTTATAAACAAATTAGAATAAATTAAGGTATTTATTGCTCAAAAATGGTGCGGTCGAGTTATCTCACCGCACCAATGACATAATAATGTTCTCATACGCTGTAAATTCTATACTGTATCGCCAACACTATAGGTAACGTAAACACGCACCACAGCGCCTCTCTTACAGCCTCTATCATAAACACTTTTCTAACATCTCTTTTCTCTGCTCCCAATCTCAGCAAAAGTTCAGTCTTATATCGTCTAGTCTCTATTCTGTTTTTTGCTATAATTGCACAGATTAACATATTTATTACTATAACTGCTATTATAGTGGTTCCATACTGTAATACCGCATTGATAAAGTCCGTTCTGTACTGCTCATTAGTTGTTGCATAAGACTTGTATCCTATACCATTCTCCTCGCAATAAGTTGATAGAATATTGTCAGTCGCACTGATTGTTGAAATCAGATTGTACTTTACAACAATCTGGTTATAAACCATCTTGGTCCTGCATTCTTCCGGAAGTTCTTCAATATTCATTTCGAATAACTCCGCTGTAATTTCATCCTGTTTGCGGCAGGCTTTATCTGCCAGTTCTGTAGAAGCAACTGCCATATAATACGCACTATTTACAAGAATATCTGACAGTTCCTTTTTGATTTCATCAGTTATTCGCACTACTGCCGCTGCCTCCGTCTTAACGCATGGTTTCATAACCGCACGTCTGAACAACCGAATCTGTTCCTCATACCATTCCGGATACAGCTCATAATCTATTTTACTATACGGTATTCCATGAACAACCATATGTCTTAAGCATCCCTCATCCGCCTCAAATATATACTGCCTATCACTTACAATATGAGAATTATATCGTTCCGGCAACATTTCATAATAGGCATAATTAATAGTTTTTCCGGTTGTAAGTGTATCATCATACACTCCATATGGATTATCTTCCACAAACACTATAACTTGGTCTCCACTGGCAAAGGCATCATAATCCTGTCTGTCAGTATCAATATACTTACATAACCTCTCATACAATTCCTTCGTCGGTGTTATATACTCTGTACCAAATATATCTCTGGACGCATATGGTTGAACGCTCATCTGCGTATTACTTACGCCACCGTCATCCGTCACAAATCCTTTCTCATATGCAAGTCTGCCATATCCCATCTTCTCAAGACTCATTCCATCCCAAGACCATGCTCGCTGACTTTCATAAACACCATACGTTACAGACTCCACTCCGTTAATACTCTCAATACTCTTCTTTACGTAATCGCTAATTCCCCTGGTAATATTAGTTTTCGGCTCTTTAAAAAATGGACCTCTGAACAGACTAAAATAATGCCGTGACATAATTTTATCATTACCGCCCAAAATAGTCGGAGTCGTTGAACTCCCCACATAATACTTACCATAATCAGGTACATCTAACACGCGATTGAACTGATTACATAATGCATTAATTTCCTCCACGGTTGGTGTTACCTGATAATCTGACAGGTCCAGCTTCCCGCTATCATGAGCTCTATTATCATAACCATCACTGCCATCTGCCTTATATGAAATATAATACGGAATATTTAATGTAAAATCATTTTCCACCTCAAATGTTCCTGTAAGATCTATATTATCTTTGTTCTTATTGTACAACACATATGTATCATATATACGCACCGCGCACATAACTATGACTACAGAAATCCCTAAAGAAAAAATTCGCACACCCACATTCTGCGCCAGCTTATTAGCTCTCGTAAACCTGAAACTGAGTGTTCTGATAACATTTTTTCCATTAAGATTGCTCTTAACCTTTTTCTGATTTTGTAAATGTGCTTTATATTCCCTCTGTTCCAAGGCAACTATCCTTTTTGCATTTCGTGTGTTTGCAAATGCTTTTTTTATAGTTATTACTCTGCTTATTATAAGCTCTACCAAAACCGCAATAAATATTGCCAAAAGACCTTTAGCAAGAACTTCAATATTGATGTAGTAGAAACTTACCCCCATATTAAGTCCTATTATTGTGCATACAATCCAACCGGTCAATGCTGCACCTATAATTCCCAAAAGCCCTGACGGAACTAGTATCAAAGCATTCTCTACAAATGCCATAATACCTATTTGCGACCTGCTTGCACCCAGCTTACCCATAAGTTCATATGCCTTACTTCGTGAACTGTTATAAACTAATAACTGATATGTAAGTGCCGCAATACCTATAACCATAACAATTACATACATATAACTGTATACATTTTCAGAATTCCAAGGTATGAAATCGTAGACATACATATTATATGCGGGCTTAAGTTCCGTACCTGAAAGAATCTCGTCATATATTGCCCTGTAATCACTATTTCTGTATTCACTGTCCAACTCATAAATATACGCTGTCATACAATTATTATTAAAGGACTCATACTTTGCCTTAGTGACCAGTGCTCCCGGAATATATCGGCTTCTGCACCATACATTAGAGTAATCTTCCAAAATTCCAACAAGGACCATTTCCTCTTCTATACAGTCCTTTTCATCGCCGGAAAGACTTCCCTCATAATATCTGATGGTTACCTTCTGGCCTACCTTAGGATTGGTTATTCCTATATTGGAAAGCGAATTCCAATCCATTGCTATTTCGTTATCTGCTTTAGGAAATCTGCCTTCTGTTGTATTAATACATCCCATCTTTAAGAATTCCTTCGACATATAACCAACCATACTTCCGGTGGAACGTCCCTTATCATCATATAAGACCACGGCACTAAGTGCCTCTGCGTATCCATCAAGTTTCGAATGATTAACAAAATACTGACTCTGCTCACGGGTATTGGCCTCCATAATAAACCAATTTCCAAAACGGTCCTTATTGGAGGCTACCTGCCACTCAAACATGTTTTCTTCAAAAATCAGTATACCTGTAACAAAAAATACTGCCAAAAATGCAGCAACACATGTTCTCGCCACATCCTTCCATCTTCGCTTTATACTGACTAATATAATCTCAAACAACCGCTTATCCATAAGTCCGCCCCCTAGCAGATTCTATTACTGCGTAACATTACCATCCACGATAGTAAGAATCCTGTCTGCGTGCTCTGCCATCTGCAAATCATGTGTAACCATAATAATGGTCTGATTATAGCTTTCAGATGCCAAAGAAAGCATCTCTACTACATTTTCTGCACCGGCGGCATCAAGATTTCCGGTTGGCTCATCTGCAAAAATAACTGCCGGATGTGTTATGATAGCTCTTGCTATAGCAACTCTCTGCTGCTCACCACCTGACATCTGGGATGGGAACTTATCTCTGCAGTGTGTAATTCCAAGCTTCTCCATAAGTTCCTCAACCTCTGCCTTATCAGCATCTTTCTTATCGAGAACCAGTGGCATAATTATATTCTCGTACGCTGTAAATTCCGGGAAAAGGCTGTAATCCTGATACACATATCCAATCTTCTGTCTGCGGAAAGCAGACAATTCCTTATCAGTCATGTTAAGTACATTCTGTCCGTCAATCTCCACAACTCCGCCGTCCGGCTTGTCCATAGTTCCAAGAATTCTAAGAAGTGTTGACTTACCAGAACCACTCTTACCAATAATTGCAACAAACTCACCCTTCTCAAAAACCAAATCACACTTCTTCAACGCAGGAACCTCCACTGAGCCTGCAATATATGTCTTAGAAATTCCCTCAACCTTTAAAATTGCTTCCATAAATAATCCCTCCATAAATTATATTTTATATGTTTCTTCTGTAAATACCGTACTGTACCAACAGCACAACCGGCAGTGTAAACACACACCACAAAGCTTCCCTTACAGACTCAATCATAAAGACTTTTCTCACATTCTTATGTTCTGCACCAAGCCTTAACAAAAGCTCTATTCGTTTCTTTCTTACAACCAGTCTGTTCTGAACAATAATTGCGCTGATTAACACATTTATTACCATAACCGCAATTATTGTTATGCCATACTGCAAAAGTGCATTAATAAAATCTGTTCTGTACTTTTCGTTCTCTGCAGCCCTTGATATGTAGTCAATATCATTCTCCTCACAGTATCTGGAGATAATATTATCAGTGGCGCTGAATGATGCAAGCATGTTGTACTTAATAACAACCTGGTTATATGCTACTTTTGCCCTACATTCCTCCGGCAATGTATCAAGCTCCATAAACTCAGCAAGTGCCTTGTTCTGGCTGTCACATATCTTTTCGGCAAGCTGTGTGGACGCAATTGCTGTATAATAACTGTTACTTGGTAACATATCTGCGAACTCCGCCTTAACTTCATCAGTTACACGCACAACTGCTGCGGCCTTAGTCTGAACACAAGACTCCAAAAGTATGCGACGCAAGTACTCGTTATATGTGGCTTTGTATGAACTCTTCATACGAACTCGCTCCCTGCCCTTGCTGTCTATATATGTCTCGTACATTTGCTCTCTTAAACACATAGCAAGTGCGGCATCATAAGCATATATTTCATCAGCTGATTCTCTGCTTAAAACCAAATCGTCATATCCATAGCTAATAATTTTTCCCGCTGTCAACGTATCATCGTACTCACCATACGGGTTCTCTTCAAGAAGAATCAACACTTGCTCTCCTTTAGCAAATGCATCATAGTCCTGCATTGATGGGTCTATATACTTGCAAAGTCTTGCGTACAATTCTTCTGTAGCGCTAAGATACTCTGTGGCAAAAAGATTATATGATGCATATGGTTGAACACTTACCATCGTTCCTGTTCTTTCATCAGCTAGCCTTGTGTATCCCATCTTTGCAAGAGACATACCCTGCCACCACCATGAGCGCTGACTTTCGTATGTGGAATATTCCACCGACTCCACACCTACCACATTCTCGATTACATTAATATCATTATCAGTTAACCCTTTAGTAAAATTAGTCTTAGGATCCTTATAAAATCTTCCCTTAGATAACGGAAGGTACAACTGTGCAAGTATCTTTCCGTCCTCCATCTCAAGCACAGGATATTCATAGCTTACGTTTTTCTGAGACTCCGGTTCATATATTGGTTTATCTCCCGACTCAATAAGCATGTCTATCTGTTCCTGTGTAACATCGACCATATATTCCGTAGGATCCATATTACCAGTACTCATAAGATACAATGCAGTCTCAGCCTTTGCATTATTCTCCACCGAAACGTAGTACGGAACTTTCATAACATATTCCTTATCTACATATGTAACACCGTTTAAATCAACATTTTCCTTGCTGCTCTCATATGCCCTATAAGTCTCATATATTCTCAAACCACACATCACTATTACTACACATATCACCAAGGAAAATACTCTTATTCCCAGATTTTGCGATAACTTTGATGCATTAGTAAACCTGAAACTTATAGTCCTGTATGCACCTTTAACACCAAGCGTAGACTTGCTCTTCGGAATTATATTAACCGTCCTTGCAACTTTCTTCGGCAAAAGAACCTGCTTAAATGTGATTAACAAACCGGCAACTTCACTGGCAATAACTGCAAATACTATGGCCAACAGACCTCTGCACAGAATCCCTGCATTAATATAGAAGAAATTAATTCCCATATTAAGCTCGATTGCAAGACACACCAGTCGTCCCACAAGCACTGCCATACCTATGCCAATAACACCTGCAGGAAGAAGCATCATAACATTTTCCACAAAAGAAACTGATGTAACCTGCCACTTAGTCGCTCCCAACCTTCTCATAAGGTCGAAAGTTCCCTTTCTTGAGTTCTTATACACAAGCAACTGATATGTAAGAGCCGCAATTGCAATAACCATAATCAGAACATACATATAGTTGTATACATTGTCCGAGCTCCAAGGCTTATAATCATACACATACATATTGTATGCCGGCTTAGTATTAATCTGCGAAAGTATCTCATCATATATGGCTCTGTAGTCTCCATTACGCTCCGACTCTGCGAGCTGATATATGTATGCAGTTATTTTGTTATTGCCAAATGATTCGTACTTCTCCTTAGTAACCAAAGCTCCCGGAAGGTAATCACTTCTGTACCATACGTTAGAATAGTCTTCTACGATACCAACAAGTGTCATCTCTTCTTCAACTCTTTTACCACTGGCACTCTCGTTACCTTCATAATATCTAATGGTGATAGTCTGCCCAACCTCTGGCGAACTGTAGCCATGCTTTGAAAGCGTATTCCAGTCCATAGCTACCTCATTATCCGCCTCAGGCATCCTTCCGTGCACCACATCAATACATCCCATCTTTATAAATTCCGGCGACATATATCCTATATGACTTCCGTTTTCTCTAAACCTTTCATTGCACAGGTTAACTGCACTTACCACCTCCGAATATCCATCCAGTTTCGGATGGTTCTTCAACGCTTCGCTCTGAACACTTACATTAGCCTCCATCACAAACCAATTACCAAATCGGTCTTTGTTAGAAGCGATCTGCCATTCATACATATTCTCCTCGAATATCAGTATTCCTGTCACGAAAAACACCGCCAGAAATGCTGCAATAAAAGTTCTTGCAACTTCGCGCCATCTTCGCTTTATACTGAGCAAAGTGACATTAAACAACCTCTTATCCATATATAACCTCCAAGAAACATTTTACATAATTTTACTTTTTTTCAAAGCAAACATATACCCGTAAGTAATCATATTTTTGCTTAAAATACAGTTTTATTTGCAAAATGTTTCAAAACTATCAAGTTATATATTTCTTCGATAAATAGCGTATTGAATAAAAAGCACTATAGGCAAAGTAAACACGCACCAAAGCGACTCTCTTAGTGCCTCTATCATAAAGATTTTTCGCACATCCCTTTTTTCCGCACCAAGTCTTAATAAAAGTTCAGTTCTTGCTTTTCTTGCCTCTAGTCTGTTTCTTGCCACAACCGCACATATCAGCATATTAATAACAATAACAGCAATTATAGTAATTCCATACTGCAAAATTGCATTAATAAAATCTGTTCTGTACTTCTCATTTTCTGCGGCATAAGATACATAATCAATATGATTCTCCTCACAATATCTTGAAAGAATATTGTCGGTGGCACTAAATGATGAAAGCATATTGTATTTCACCGTCATCTGATTATACGCAACCTTCGCCTGACACTCATCCGGAAGCTTGTCCACTCCTATAAAATCTGCCATAAGTCTGTTCTGGCTCTCACAGGCCTTCTCTGCCAGTTCCTTTGATGCAATGGCCGTATAGTAACTGTTATTCGGAAGCAAATCAGCAAACTCCGCTCTTATGTCATCAGTCATATGTATAACTGCTGCCGCCTTAGTTTCCACACAGGTACCCATGGAAAGCTCTCTTTCAAACTTTTCATATACATCCCGGTACTCATTCTTTATATATCCGTGCACTGTACCATCTTTGTTTACAAACTTCTCATACATATGGCTGTTTTTCAGATACTCACTAAATGCTGCATCATAAGCATATATACCGTAACTACCACGCTCATAGTAATTATACGAAATGTTTTCTCCGGCTGTGAGTGTAGTATCAAACTCATCATACGGATTACTCTCCATAAGCACCAGCACCTGTTCTCCCCTTACAAATGCATCATAATCCTGCATTGATGGGTCTATGTACTTACAAAGTCTGTCATACAATTCTTTTGTAGGCTCAAGGTACTCTGTAGCAAATATATTCCTTGTAGAATAAGGCTTAACACTGGCAATCGCTCCTGTTCTTTCCTGAGAAAGCCTTGTATATCCCATATTCTCAATAGACATGCCATCCCATGACCAGACTCTCTGACTCTCATAGGTTGAATATTCAACCTTATCAATACCTATAATCTTCTCTATTATAGATATATCATAATCTGAAAATCCTTGAGTAACATTGGTTCTAGGCTCCTTATAAAACCGGCCTCTGTAAAATTCCATATCCATCTTAGAAAGAATCTTACCGCCTTCTATGGCTATACTTGGCATGTGTAACTGCGTATTAAAACCATATTCATTTTCGTATTTATACACTCCATTATCAATAAGTTCTTTCACCTGCTCAGGTGTTGCTAAACTTAAGTACGGAATCGGATCTGTGCTTCTCCCCATACCAAACCACTTGTCACTGGCTTCTTCCACATCGGCAAATGTCACGTAATACGGTAACTTCAGGGAATAGTCTGTGTATATATCCGGTATCACTACCATCTGTACCGCGTTCACATCGATATTATCCCTGTTACTCTCGTATGCCACATAAGTTGTGTATATTCGTAGCGAACACATAATCAGCACCACGCAGACACCTAAAGAAAATATTCTGACTCCAAGATTCTGAGTGAATTTATTAGCCTTTGTGAATCTAAAACTAATAGTCCTATTCGTATGTTTATTGCTAAGCGTAGATTTAACAGGCTTTTCTTTTCTGATTTTCTTCTGTGTTGCTTTACCTGGAACCAGAACCTGTTTTATGGTAAGTATCAGGCTGGCAACCTCACTGGCAAGCACTGATAACAATATAGCAACCAGTCCCTTTAAAAGAAGCTCCAGACTAATATAATAAAAACCGATTCCCATCTGACTTTCTATAATCAAGCAAACAATCTTACCCGTAATTGCTGCTGCTCCCATACCAAGCAAACCAGCCGGAAGAAGCATCAACACATTTTCCACAAAAGTTATGGCTGTAATCTGAGTCTTTGTCGCCCCAAGTCTTCTCATCATATCATTAGAGTACTTTCTGGAATTCTTATAAACCACCAGCTGATATGTAAGTGCCGCAATACCTATAACCATTACAAGTACATACATATAGTTGTATACATTGTCTGAACTCCACGGTTTGTAATCGTACACAAACATATTATACGCCGGTTTCGTGTTAATCTCCTTTAATATCTCCTCATACACCGCACGGTAATCACTATGTCTTTCAGACTGTGCCAATTGATATAAGTACACAACCATTCTCTCATTATCAAAAGACTCATACTTTTCTTTAGTAACCACTGCTCCCGGAATATAGCTGCTTCGATACCATACATTTGAATAATCTTCAAGAATTCCTACAAGCACCATATTCTCAAGCTTCGGTATTCCCTCAAATGCTTTGTTATCCTCATAATATCGTATGGTGACGTTCTGACCAATCTCCGGTGATGTTATTCCATGCTTTGACAGAGTGTTCCAGTCCATAGCCACCTCATTGTCAGCCTGTGGCAGTCTGCCCTCCACAATATCAATACATCCCATATCCAAAAAATTATCTGAAAGATAACCGATATTGCAATGATTGTCATTGTAGTTTTTATCATACAAATTCAATGCACTGTATGCTTCCGAATACCCCGACAATTTCGGATGATTTTTCAAAACATCGCTCTGCTTGCTGACATTAGCCTCCATAATAAACCAGTTTCCAAAACGGTCTTTATTAGTTGCCACCTGCCACTCAAACATATTCTCTTCAAACAACAGTATTCCAGTTACAAAGAACACCGCAAAAAATGCAGCTAAAAATGTTCTTACGACTTCCCGCCAGCGTCGTTTGACACTTAGCATTGTAACTTTAAATAGTCTTTTGTCCATAGGCTCCCTCCTGGTCATCGGGTGTTCATTCCTACACGCGATAACTAAATTTTATTTTTATATATGAGATATTGGATAAGCAGAATAACCGGTGCCGTAAGCAAACACCATATGGATTCCCTCACCGCCTCTATCATAAAGATTTGTATCACCTGTTTCTTTTCTGCTCCAAGTCTTAAAAGTAATTCCGTTCTCTGTTTTCTTGTCTCAAGTCTGTTCTGTGCCACAACCGCACATATAAGCATATTAATAACAATAACTGCAACTATTGTTATGCCATACTGCACCCGAAAGTATCTCCTCATGCAATGCCGTATGGTCGCTATGTCTTTCAGACCCTGCCAGCTTGTATATGTACGCATTCATGCCTTCATAATCAAATGTTTCAAAACACTCTTTTGTAACAAGTGCCCCGGAAAAATTCCTTCCGCCATTCCACACATTTGTGTAATTCTCAAGCACGCCTACCAGCACAAACTCCGCAGTCCGCCTATTCTCGTCATAATACTCATCATTATTCTCGTAATATCTTAAAGTAATAGTTTGACCAAGCTTTGGTACTGTAATTCCTAACTTCGTGAGTGTCCTTGCATCCATCGCTACTTCATTGTCAGCTTCAGGCAACCTTCCCTGTGTTGTCTGTATACAGCCAATTTCAAGAAACTCCTGTGACATATAACCAATTCTGCAATCAACATAGTCATAACTTTCATCACACAGTTTAACCGCTGAAACCGCTTCTCCATACGCTGACAACTTTGGGTGATTCATAAAATACTCACTTTGTCTGCCAACATTGGCTTCCATAATAAACCAATCTCCAAACCGGTCTTTGTTGGAGGCTACCTGCTACTCAAACATATTTTCCTCAAAGAGCAAGATAGCAGTCACAAAAAACACTGCCAAAAACGTAGCAATGCACGTTCTTGCAACCGCACCTAACCGCCTCCTAGTGCTGAGCAACGTATATTTAAGCAATTGTCTATCCATATCAGCAGCCTCCTTATCCGGTCTCATTTTGATATACATATGCCTATACGTAACTGCGGTGGATTTGGTTTTAATTTCAGACAAAATTTTTTGGATTTTTTTGTGTTGTGATAAATGAACTAACTCTACTTATTAAGAAAGAAAAAGAGTGGGGAAGGTTACAGAAGATTCATTAAATCCAAAATACAAATTGTCCCCAATGTATTGATATTAATTTAACAATATGTTATTATACTATTATAATTCAGTTCGTGATTGGAGGTTTTACTATGGCTACTTGTGAGAAACTTGCAAAATGCCCGTTTTATCAGGGCCAAATGGATATGGACTCCGGTTTAGGAAGTCTTTACAAGAAAAGATACTGCGAAGGTGACAAGACTGTTTGTGCTCGTTACATGATTGCCACAACACTGGGACCTGACTACGTGACTAATAGCATCTACCCTAATATGGTCGATTTGGCGAAGAAGATGATTGCAGAACATAAGAAATAATATTTAGAGCAATACAAAGCCCCCGCTTTACTATAAAGCGGGGGTTATAACATATAATTACAATAAATTAAGTACTGATTCCGGTGTTGCTTTTGCCTGACTTATCATCGCCTGAGCCGCCTGAGTCAATATGTTGTTCTTAGAATACTCTACCATCATTTCTGCCATATCAGTGTCACGAATTCTACTCTCTGCTGCCTGAGTATTCTCTGCTGTATTGTCAACATTGGCTATAGTATGCTCCAGCCTGTTGACATAAGCACCTATTTTTGATCTCGTAGCGGATATCTTTTCTATCGCTACATCGCAGGCAGAAATTGTATTTCCTGCAAGAGTGTGACTCATCACAGACATTCCTTCTACGCCAAGCACTGACGCATGCATATCCTCAATAGTCACACCCATACCCTGACCTTCCAGGGCACCTATCTGTAGCTTCAATGCACCTAATGGACCACCCGCCGAACCACCAGTTCCGCCGCCTCCGGCACCGCCTCCTGTACCATTGCTTAAACTGATTCCACCGGCACCACCACTATTCCAGTTACGATTATTGCCTACGCTTGAAACAACATATTCCGAAGTATCATCCACCCCATAAACTGCCGATGTAGTATCAGCGTCCGGCAACAGATCTGATGTTGTCAAAGCACCAACCACACCACCATTACCGGCACTTCCCACAGCATTTAACAAAGCATATACAAACTGCGATGAATCCGAATCACCAAACTTGGCTTCAAAGTCAGCCAACGACGTATAACTGCCGTTTGATACATCAACAATAACATCATCAAGAGACGCACCATCCACCATTTTCTGAAGTACGGTATTCAAACCACCTGCTAACTCAGCTGATGTAATGGTTGAAGGACTGCCCGCCGCCATATAGCCAAGATACATACTTGCCAAATAACCGGTAGCATACTTTGACTGCGTTGTTCCCGATGCCAAAGAATTACCGCCACTCCTTATAGTTGCACTAATCTGATCAACTGTAGAAGCCGTCGTAAGTCCTAATCCGGAATTGACCCAGTCATTATTATTGGCACATCCGCCCGAAGCTGTCTGTGCCATACCTTCCTTAAACCAGCCCGGATACTGATTAGCACTGTCAAGCACTCCATTGTTTGCTCCAATCATGCCATTAATAAGCGTGTCATCCATAAATGCATGCATCATCTCATGAACTATGGTAGTTTCCAGTGCCGTCCTTGATTCAGCGGTCAGACTGTCGCCATCAAACGCAAGTGCATTAGTATTAACCGAAAGGTTTAATTGCACCAAATCCGGCGCTATAGTTCCATCACCATAATAACCATACTTAATAGAAACATATGCCAATGTTGTAGAAGAATCCCCATAAAGCTTAAGTCCTATCTGATTACTTATCTGACCATTAGTAGCTGCACTATTAAACACTGAAAATGTATTTAAAAATGAATTAACTGCCTGTGGCACTATGCTATTAACAAGCACATCATTAACATTCGCTGTCTGCGTTGCATTCAATGCAACACCTTCCCCCACAATAGGATCTGCAACAGTAATACTCTGCAACCCTTCAATTCCCGTAAGTCCCTGATACACAATCGGAGATGCAGCCGATGAGCCCTCCGCAAGATTACCATTAAGAAGTTTCATCGTATTAAATTCAGTATCATCTGCAATCTTGTCTATCTCAGATATGAGATTATCAATTTCCTTCTGCAAAGCCTGTCTGTCAACACTTGTATTAGTATCATTAGCTGCCTGAACTGCAAGCTCTCTCATGCGATGCATAACACTATGCATCTCCCCCAATGCACCTTCCGCAGTTTGTAGCAAAGAAATTCCATCCTCTGCATTTTTTGATGCTTTACCAAGACCTCGAATCATATATCGCATTTTCTCACTAATGCTAAGCCCCGCCGCATCATCTGCGGCACGGTTAATTCTATATCCTGAGGAAAGCTTTTCTGAATTTTTTTGCGTATCTCTCACCACTGCCTTGTAACGCCTTGAAGCGTTACTCGCACTTAGATTATGCTGAACAACCATAGCTCATCCTCACCTTTCTAATCCCAAAGCCCCACTTCCTGCCAGTTCATAAGTTCACTGCATACAGGACAATTAACATTATTAATATCACTTATCATAAGAGGTTTTCCACAATCCGGACAAGGCTTTGTTGCAACACCACCCTTATATGTCAACATAGCCGTAGCATACAGCTTCTTGCACGACAAACACTCTCCAACCGCATTAGCAAGCTCAAATTCCCCCGGCCCCCTACTTACATCAATCATGGCCGCTTCCTGCGGAAACAATCTCTTTACCAAATTTATATTAAAGGCCCCCATACCGGAACCCACACATATTTCTTTGCTATATCCACATCCACATGCGTACATTCTTACAACACCCATACGAACCTCCCAAAACAAAAAATGTCGGTAACATATAACATGTTATCGACATCTTGGGAAAAAAAGTTTAGAGTTGGGATTATTATAAATATAAAAAAGCATTTTTATTGTGTGCTGGCTATTGAAGCTCAACTAAAACCAAACCTAACACCAGACTAATTTACTTTCCACCAACTTTCCTATAACACCATGCAAAATACACAATAGCCGCAATTGCAGTTATTGACCACGAGAATATATATAGCAGGTACAAGGAAGTAATCGTCCTATACGTGGCAAATATCGTGTATATCCATACTATTCTAAACACGCAGGAACCCATAACCACAATAATCGTAGGCACCAAGCTTTTTCCGAGTCCTCTTGCCGCCGCAATGGTACAATCCATAAACGCAGACACTGCATAAGAAAATGCCATAATCTGTAGTCGCAACATTCCTGATTCAATCACTGCTGTCTCTGTAGTAAACAGCCCCAGAAACTGCCTGCCCCATATAAGCAAACCACCTCCAAGAATAGCTCCCACTCCAAATGAGTACGCCAAACACACAAAATAACTTTTAAGTATTCTGTCTTTCTTACCGGCTCCATAATTCTGGCCAATAAAGCTGGCACACGCCACATAGAACGCTGCCATCACCTCATAAACCAATCCATCCGAATTGGCGGCAGCCGCATTGCCGCTAACCATCGTTGCGTCGAAAGAGTTGACACTTGCCTGAATAAAGAGATTCGCTACGGCAAAAATAGCATTTTGCACTCCGGCAGGAACTCCCAAAACAAGCAGGGAAATAGCCTTCTCTTTAGAAAATGTATTGCAGTTAATTCCATGATGCACCCCACCAAATCCAGCAAGACTCAGCCCATACATTTCTTTGCTCTTAAATAACGCGTGCAATATAAGTGTCGCTGATATGTACTGAGAAATCACCGTCGCAAGCGACACTCCCGCCACATCAAGCTCACACACAATTACAAAAAACAAATTAAGTACTACATTGATAATTCCTGCCGTAAGCAAATAGTACAACGGTTTCTTTGTATCTCCCACCGCACTCAGCACGCCACTTCCAAAATTGTAAATCGCCATAGCCGGCATACCTACAAAGTATATTCTAAGATACAAAGTCGCTCCGTCAATCAGCTCATCCTTTGTATTCAAAAGTTCCAGCAAACCTCTTGCAAACGCGATTCCAACCACCAGTATTATCACGCCTGTAATCAAACATATAATCAGCGATGTATGCACCGTCTCCTTCACATCACGCTCTTTGCGTGCACCATAAAAACGTGCTGTCAACACATTGACACCGTTACCCATTCCAATAAGGAATCCCGTAAACAGCATAACCAGTATAGAGGTTGAACCCACTGCACCTAGCGCATACGCTCCAGCAAACCTCCCAACCACCGCCACATCCGCCATATTAAACAGCACTTGCAGAATGTTAGAAAACATAAGCGGAAGACTGAATATTAAGATTTTCTTAGGCAATGAGCCTGTAGTTAGGTCCGTGGTTGATGACATAGGGTGGTCCTTTCTTGGAATAGCAATAATGCAAGTATTGTAGCACTTTGGAAGGGAATGTCAAGATACTCTCAGTCAATAATTTGACGCACTTGCCTAGATATGTTATCATTAAAATGCTAAAGGGCATTCTATTTTAAATCCGAAACATTGTTTCTGTGCGTTTATCCTTGTTTATGCAAGTGAACATCGGTAAACACCCAAAAACAAAGAATTGAATTTAATCTATATTGTCTGATAAAACGCTACCCCAATATAGGGAAGCGTTATTTGTCGAGCAATTATTATGTTCTTTGGTATTATACTTACCGGAGGTTTTTATGGATGAAAATGTTTTTGAGACTATTGAACAGAGAATTGGTTACCAATTCCAAAATCGTGATTTACTTCAACAGGCATTTGTTCGCCGTTCCTATTCACAGGAAAACGGGGGCGAAGACAATGAGGTTCTTGAATTTATCGGCGACAAGGTATTAGACCTAGTGGTTGTTAAACTGCTAACTGAAAAGTATGGATACATGCTTAGAGATTGCAACAATTATGATCCTATATCAGACTACGATGAGTTTGGCTGTGAAAAGAACGAAGCAGAATTGACTGAAATTAAGAAATTACTTGTACAGAAAAAAACGCTTGCTCAAAGAATAGATTCGCTACAACTTGTGCCGTATCTGATTGTCGGAAATGGCGACCACGCCACATCGCAAGACTCAGTCAAAGAAGATCTCTTTGAAGCTATTATCGGCGCAATCGCCATAGATACGAATTGGAACATGTCTGAACTGCAAAATGCTGTGGAATTTATGCTAAATCCCGACAGCATTTTGGCTAGTGATATGCATAATAATTATGTTGCACTTATTGAAAAGTGGTCTTTACAAAAATGTGGTCACACACCACTATACCATATTGATGAAAATAGATATCCACGATGGTATGACGGATTTAAGGGGACTTCTCAATCAATTAATAGTTACTCTGAATCAGCCAATGAAATAAAATTTCATTGTTTAATGAACCTTGGTAATAACTTACCAATATTCAGAGGCTTCGGGAAATCCAAGCAAGAAGCAAGACATAAGGTATGCGAAGTTGCTTATAAAGAACTGGAGAAAAGAGGACTGTTGTTATCCATTCGTGATGAAATAGCTAACCCAAACAAAGATGATGCCATCAATCAACTGCAAACACTTGCAAGACGGCATTATTTCTCTATTCCAACCTATGTCTTTAAACAATCCTATGACAAAGACGGCAATCCAATATGGCTTTGCGAATGTCATATTAAAGAAAAGAGTAATTATTTTAAAGCTACAGCATCTTCTAAAAAGGAGTCAAAAAAGGCGGCCGCATATGATATGCTACAATATGTGCTGTCTGGAGAATAGACAAGACAATTAAGTACCAGCGGTGTGTTACACCACACTGCTGGTACTTAATTTCCCTAAAATCCACTTGCACAGATAGTGTTATCTAAATATCAGCAAATTACCGGCAAGTTAAATTTGTAGAGCTGCAAACAACATCTTGTTATTTCCAAAACCCCAAACACAACATCTTGATATTCAAAACACCTCTGGCAAATTGCCAGCAAGTTAAATTTATGCCCATATAGGAATATACTTCATATATCTTGGTGCTGTGTTGGGGTCCAATGGCTTAATAAGTTTCAATTCTACTGCATCCTTTATTAGGCGAGAAATACTACCTGCCGACGAATCTGGCAATCCAAATCTCATCCTTAGTGAACTATTTGTTAACTGTTCTCCTTGCACCTGTTTTATACATGCATGCAAATAGCAAGCCCATAATTTCTCATCTACAGATAAATTAGAGTATTGTATTTCTGAATATAGTGTAACTCTTGTATTAGCTTCATATAAACTTATTTTAGGCGCTGGCAATTGTAGCATTTCACAAGCCAAAACCATCTTGTCCCAACCGGTTCCCAATTCCTCACACATTCTCAATCGCCTCATCAATTCCGCTAATTTTTCATTTCTTGATTTTGGCGGATTATCTACGATTCTATATACATCCACAAGTGGGATACCCGAATTTGTTATCTCAATACGATTAGCAAAAATTTCAACAACTGGTCCTGTGCCTTTAATAGAAAAATCTTGATGTATTAATGCATTGGCCACTGCCTCCCTTATTGAAATCAAAGGATATGCACTCTTCTTTTCTCTTAATGCATCAACAATAATTTCTTGAGTTGGTATTAACGCATCAATATACTTGATTAAATTCTCAAAATCAAGAGCGTACCCTCGTATTTCTATATTTTGCTT
>JAFQIQ010000105.1 GCA_017397445.1 Lachnospira sp. | reverse complement strand
CCTTATGCGGTATATATATTTTCGTGATTAATTGATAATATTATACCTAATTAGGGGTATTTTGGCAATTCCTTTTACTAGTCATCAGTGCTCATTCGAACACCGATGACTATCCCCAGAACCTATGAACTTCATCCCCCACGCTATCCTTCGTTACCGTCTTCACATTATCCCATTCCCTCGGATAAAGCGCCCTGTACTCCGCTGTCAGAAATCTGTCATCCAAAAGTTCAATAACACCTCTGTCTTCGTGAGTTCTGATAACACGCCCTGCTGCCTGCTCTACCTTATTCATACCCGGATAGACATAGGCATAAGAATATCCGTCCTTTCCACACTCATCAAAATAATTCTTTAATATATCACGCTCCCTGCATATCATAGGAAGCCCCGTCCCAACAACGATTACACCAATCAGGCTGTCTTCCCTTAAGTCTATCCCCTCCGAGAACACTCCGCCCGTAACGCAAAATCCCACCAGCGAACCATTACACTCATAATCATCAAAGAGGCTTAAAAACCACTCTTTATCCTGTTCCCTCATACGTGAATTTTGCGATACCACATGAATGTTCTCTTCCAGCAAAAACTCCTTCAGGGTTTCTTTTTCACAATCCACAACAACATCGCACTCCACGTCCGAACAAAACATATCCTTAACTGCTTCCATAAATGCATAGGACGGAAAGAATACCATATACTTTCCTTTGTGAGCCTTTACTGTTTCCGCTATATAGGCGACTATCTTTCTGTATTCGGCTTCTCCACGCCTTGAATACCTGCTGCTGACATCTTTCCCCACAAGAACGCACCGATTCTCGCCCGGAAAACTCGACTTGGCATACACGGCATAATCATCTGCATCTCCCGAAAGCATCTCTTTATAGTAATTAACCGGTAAAAGTGTAGCAGAGAAAAACACAGCACTTTTGCCCATGGCAATTCTTTCAGAAAGTTGTTCAGACGGGTCAACACAATAAAGTCTTATCCTGAAATTAGCATCCGAATCATGCTCCGTATAAAGTACGTACCCATAATCCTTGCAATCGTACATTGCAAGAAAATGCTTCACATCAAAGTAAAATTCCAGCACTTCATCCTTCTTCTCGAACTCCGGATGCTTCTCTAAAAATGTGCCCATAAATCCGGCCGCTCTCTCCAAATCCGCAACAAACTTAGCGCAATCGTCTATGATTCTCATAGTGTCACACTGTCTTTTTAACTCAAGCAAATCCTTGTTACATCGCTCCAGGCTGCTTGCAAGACGCTTGTCTACATCCTTCACCACATTTTTAACTTTGAGCACATCCTCCTTAATAAGAGTGGCACTATACATTTCTCTAGCCCTATCAACAAGATTATGAGCCTCATCTACCAAAAATGCATAATCCCCCTTCACTGACTCGCCAAAATACCGCTTCAATGCCACATTAGGATCAAATACATAATTGTAGTCACAGATAATACCATCGCACCAGTAAGATATATCCAAAGACATTTCAAATGGACAAACCTGATGCTTTTTTGCATATTCCTCAACACACGCTCTGTCAATCACGTAATTATTAGTCACCACGTCATATATGGCATCGTTAACTCTGTCATAATGCCCCTTAGCATATGGACAATCCTTGGGATTACATTTACGCTCCTCACACATACAAACTTTATCTTTAGCGGTTATAGTGAGTGCACGAAAACTAAGCCCCTTATCCCTAAGCAACGCATAGGCATCCTGAGCTACTTTTCTTGTTATAGTCTTAGAAGTTAAGTAAAATATCTTATCAAGCATCCCCTGGCCCATTGCCTGAACAGAAGGAAACACTGTTGATAACGTTTTTCCAACCCCTGTCGGTGCCTGAATATAAAGCACTTTTTCCTGTTGAATGGCTCTGTATACACTGACAACCAAATCTCTCTGTCCGTCACGGTATGGATAGGGAAACTGCAACCCCTGAATAGATTCCGTTCTTTTCTTTCTCTCTGAAAAAATATAATCAGTCCAAAGAACGAACTTTCCCATCAGTTCCTCAAACCATATTTCCAACTGCTTAAAACCGTACTCCTCTTTAAACCTTCTAATCTCCTCAGTTTCCGGATTACAGTATGTTATCTGAACGCTCAGCTTATCAATACCCTTTTGTAAAGAATATATATATGCATACACCAACGCCTGTGCTTTGTGAACATATACTGCTTCTGTCATCTTCTTCACGTCACGGGTTATTGTTTTAATTTCGTCTATAACAACATCCGATACCGGTACCCTGTTCCCTTCATCATCCTCATCCAAATCACATATAATACCATCCGCACGCCCCTCAATGTGAATAACATAATTAACATCCTGTACCTGACAAGGAATGTCATGCCTTAACATAATCTCCGCATGATACATACTTCCCATACTCTTTTGTATTTTCCTGTGAAGTCTTGCTCCTTCCTGCATAGCTTTCACCGAATCCCTTCCACCGCCGGATTCTATATCACCACTACGGCATATAAACTCAACAAGATTTCTCACGGATATTTTAAGAACATTATCTTTGATTACATACATACCAATTCGCCTCTATATATCAAAACCGGCGGCACAAAGCACCGCCGGTCATATACTACTTAAAATTTCTTATTACCGCTACTAGCAGGATTACCACCACTTATCTTTAGAATAATCGCACTTGCTATACTAAGCACGCCGTCAATTGTGAAGAATAACCCTATCATTCTGATAAGAAGTGTGTCCGCACCAAACAAATCAAAGAGCATCATAACGCCAAGCACCACTGCAACAAGTGCAAATATTAATACAATCCACCACTTTGAAAATGAGTTCTTTCTGACATTAAAGCAGTCCTGCAACTTTACAATACCACTGACAATAAACACAATACCTGCAACGATATGTACAACCGATATAATCACATCATGTCTGAAAATTATAATAAGTCCTACAATAACCATGATTATAGGAAGAATAAAATCCGGCTCAATGAAAAGTCTTCTCTTATCAGAAAGAAAATACTTAATAAGTGTAGATATGGAATATATAAGACATATTGCACCTAATGCATAACATATGGCATCCACTGATGTATCCGGTCTTATAAGCAGACTTAATCCAAACACCACATAAGCAACCGCTACAATAACATAACTGTTCTTGAGCTTCTCATACCAAGACTTTTCCACTACAACAACTTCTTCTTTCTTCTTTCCAAACATAATAATTACCCCGCTTCTTAATTACTCATTAACACTATATATGTACGACCGGCCTCTCTTACCGACTCTTTTAAGCACATCAATCTTACATAAGAAGTTTACCACAATCGAAGATTTATCGCAACTTATATGTGCTTCTTTTGCAAATTCTGCAACCGTAAATTCTTCTTCCAACTCATAAGGCACGAACTGCACATAATCCTCCCTGCACTCCAACGTTACAATCTCCGTTATTCCCAAGGGTATCCTGTCATACTTATCAGTTCTTTTCCTGCCCACTTTACGACTTCTGGTACTAAGCCTATACTCCTCTACATCCATAAAAACCAGTTTGACTGTAAGCGATTCATGCCCCAGACACTCCCTGATATTGTATAATTCATAAAATGCATCATATACCGTAAGATGCTGAGGCGACTTTCTCCTTGAAAGCACCTCTCCCGTTGTGCCGTTAAACTTTGAAACCCATGTATTGGCAGCAATCGGATAAACCACTGTCACCGGATAGTACTGAAGAAAAACATTTAACTTATCACTAAGTCTTGCAAAACTTCTGGTCTGTATCTCAACAACTCCATTAGGTCCATATATATCTGCAAAGTACCCCTCCATTGCTACTTCATGGTAATCCTCGTTAGGTTCAAAAAAATGCTTTAGCACACCGTGAACAGACTTTTCAGCCAAGGTACCTATTCCTTTATCATCATGCCTCTTCCCCACAATTTTGTCTCTGGCAGCAAGAAACCTTTCATGTTCTATATATTGCATATCGCTCCCCATTTTAATTAAAAACTCCACCAGCAAAGTCTATTGCCAATGGAGTCACATTCTTCTCAGGTTTTCTTAATAAATTCTATCCTACACTTAGGACATTTGATACTTATCTTGCCCTTGCCCTTCGGCACTCTAATCTTCTGCGAACAGGACGGGCATCTGTATATCTTATGAGTTTTCGCATCCTTGCATCTTGCTTTCCAATTGTTAAATTTACCGATGACTTTGTATCTTAATTTCAAATAGGCCTGATTTTCCGCATAGCGTTTCGAAATATTTTTAGAAAAAGTTCTAAAATATACATAAAACACCAGTATAACGCCTATAATATAAACCACTGTATTGTACCAGAATATAGTTACTGCCAGCAAACATATGGCAATAATTATAATCAGCCTCGACAAATGGTCAACACCATACCTGCCGTACATAAATTTAACAAGTCTATCCTTAAACTTAGCCATACTACCTGTTACCCATGAGCATCCTTTCTCACTTCTTATGTCGCCGCCAACAAATGAAATCCGACACCATAATAACTGTACCACACTATCCTGCAAAATCAATTAAAAATCTATAAACTCTTAATAAAATGCAACAAAATCTGCCGGTACCTTATTTTGTCATATATATTTCACCGTCTAAGTTTTTCCAATAAAACTTATCTTCCAGTATCATATAACTGTTAGCACTGCCTTCTTTTGGTATGGAAACAGAACCCGGATTAATATATGTATACTCTTCTCTTACTTCACACTTAGGGATATGTGTATGTCCACATACAAGATAATCTCCCTCACAAAGTGCCGGCATATTTTTGTCATCTAATTTGTGGCCATGCACAAGAACAAGTCTCTTATCATTAATATATATACAAGCCTGCTCGCAAAGCACATTAAAATCAAGCACCATCTGATCAACTTCTGTATCACAATTGCCACGCACACACATAATCTTATTCTTCAAAGGATTGAGCATAGCTATCACTTCCTTCGGTGCATACTCCTTTGGCAAATCATTTCTCGGACCGTGATAAAGAATATCTCCCAACAGTACAAGCATGTCAGCCTGCTCATCCTTAAAACGTTCTAACAATTTTCTGCAATAATATGCCGATCCATGAATATCCGATGCTATCATTATCTTCTTCATATTCTGTTATTCTCCACTTTTCTTAACTTTTCTGATAAGAACCAATATGACATATGTAAGGAATACGTTAATTGGCAATTGAATTATATTCTTTGTAAATCTTGATGTAAGGTAGAATCCAAAACCTTTACCATACATAACCGTGCACCAGAATGTGCCAAGTAAAATATTTACGAATATTGTTTCCACGGTTATTGCTGCAATACAAAGTATTATGTACTTAATATCCAATGGTTTTTTCGGAAATCTTTTGTAAAAGAACACTCCGAACACAAGACCACTTAAAGCAGCACTAAGTGTCCATCCCGGAAAGAACGCACCAGTCGGCTTAATAACAAACTGCACGAGATCTCCAACCGCACCGGAAACAAAGCCTACAACAGGACCATACAACGCACCGATAATCACATTGGCAAGAAAAGATACCGAGATTCTAAGTGTATCAGTAATCTGAAATGACAAAAACACTGCCAGCACGGTTCTTAACGCAATCAAAAGACCTGTTGTTGCCAATGCATTAATCGACTTAAACTCCTTCGCCGATTCCTTAAAACTTAAAATTAATCTTATCATAAATAAAAATACCTCCTTTGCAGTAGCTTAGCGCTCTACATAAGAGGTAAAATCATCGCATTATGCGACCTTACGTACAATATGTAGCAGCGGGATGCGGGTCTGGTATCGCAAGAAACCTTTTCGTCCCGGTGACAACTCCCTGTTCACCAGGCACTTAACGCACCAAACCCTACTCTGCTTATTTAATTAATGAGTAAATTATAACCACATATGTGCAAAATGTAAAGAATTATTTTTAATTCTTTGCAGTTTTATCACTACACCGAACTAAAGTGTGTCCATATAGCAAAAAAGCATCGGTGCGCCCTCGCATCGGTGTTTTTTGAAGCATGTGAAAGGTATTATAAAGGAAGTTTTTTTCTTTGGCAAGGAAAAGAAGCCGGAATTTTGTGGATTTGCGATTTTTCTGACAGATTATATAATAAACAAAAAAATGGCGGAATACTTTCGTG
>JAFQIQ010000104.1 GCA_017397445.1 Lachnospira sp. | reverse complement strand
GTATTTATCCGATGAAAATGGAAGACATATTGATATGATGCGGATTCTTGTAGGCCACAATCTTATTATTAACATAGTTCATAGGGTTAGTGGCAATATCCTCGGCTTTGCGTTGCATAGCCAACTTGAAATCATTAAGTTCTGAGAATATGTTCGGGAGCTTTCCGTTGTCAGCTGCTTCCATAATAGCTTCTCTGTCTACGGAAACTGTTCCGTTGTCCTCAACCTTAAGACCATTGTTATTAAGGGTTCGTCTGTGAGCCATGGCGATTCGCGTAAACTCTTTCTTAAGACGGTCATTACCCTCAAATCTTACATGATTTTCATTCGTTGTAACTCCAAAAAGATTGTTATATCCGCCAATTAATTCGCTTATACTGTCAGCCATGGCATCCTTATCGGCACTCATACTGATAGTAACAGGAGTTTCACCGGTCACATCCTTAACCTTCACTGCAAATGTGCTGTTAATGGTGAATTCATTGCCTGTTGCGGAATGTTCTTCTCCATTAACCGTGTATATGGTGTTGGAAGGGTATTCACTAACTCTGTCTAAGCCAAGTGTAGATACTAAGTCGTTATCATCTTCTACTATATTAAATATGGTAGGTTTGATTCCACTGATGCCTGTGGCATCGGACTTAATAGTTATAGCGGTGTTGTCAAGCTTATCCGTAATGATTTCAGCACTTAAACCGATATTAGAGCGGTTGATAAGTCTTGAAATCTTTTCCTGAATATCCTTTGTAGTCTCAGTCTCAGATACATTAAACTCAAACTGGTAAGTAAGATTGTTAATATTCAAATCAAATGTATGCGTACCGGGTCTTAGCATCTTAGAAGTCGGATGCAGGAAATTACCGGTATTAATCTGCGGTCCGGCAAGTTGTGTAACACCTATATCGTAAGAAGCAGTGTCCAGCGAATTCTCACCGATATATGTAACCTGTACAGCCTCCGGATTGGTAGACTGCGCTGATTTCTTAAATGTCATCTCGCCGCTTTGCTCGTCAGAAAGATCACGAACGATATAGCCTAAGGCTCTTGCATGCTCTTTCAAATCAATAGCATACCGCTGGGCAGCTTCAGATATATCAATCTTATAAGTAGGAGTCTGACTGTTGGAACGCATAACTCTACTGTAAGAATTCTTTAACTGTGAACGTGTGTGGGTATCATACTTAGCGTTAGGCCTAGGCCCATACTGAGAAAGATAATAACTATAAGCACTACTAATCATTAACAGTCACCTCCTTGTCTGCAATAATTAAAAGAAATAAGTTGGAAATCCTTTTCCAAACTAATATAGGTGGTCACAATAAGCCACTTTTTATAGTTACATTATATAATAAGAAATGCAATTTGTCACGGGAAATAATGTATTTTTTTTGTATTTTAAAAAAAGTGTTGACGCAGTATTTTATATTGTGCTATATTATAACGGCTATGGAAGGCGGTCTTTTTTTTATGCCTAAAAAAGGACCATTTATTAAAGAAATTGGAGGTGGAAGTTGTGCGCGTTAAGATAACATTGGCATGTACTGAATGTAAGCAGCGTAATTACAACACGACTAAGGAAAAGAAGAATCATCCTGATCGAATGGAAACTAAGAAGTATTGTAAGTTCTGCAAGTCACACACAATGCACAAGGAAACAAAGTAATCTAGGACAGTGAGGTGTAACAATGAGCGAAACTGTTAAGGAAAAGAAGCAGGAGAAGCCTGCAAAGGAAAAAAAGCAGAAGAAAAGCTGGTTCAAAGGTTTAAAGGCTGAGTTCAACAAGGTTGTTTGGCCAAGCCGTAAGTCACTCGCCAGAGAGACAGTTGCTGTTGTAGTTGTATCCGTATTATTAGGTGTGATAATATCAATCGTTGACTTTGTAGCACGTATTGGTATTGAGTTCTTAGTAAAGTAAGGAAAAGGGTGATTTGAATGGACGAAGCAAAATGGTATGTCGTGCATACTTACTCAGGTTATGAGAATAAAGTAAAGGCAGACATTGAAAAGACAGTTGAGAACAGAAATCTGCAGGAACAGATTCACAAGGTGATGGTTCCGCTTGAGACTGTAGTTGAGGTCGGAAAAGGCACAAAGAAGGCTGCACCAAAGAAGATGCTTCCGGGATATGTTCTTATCAACATGGTTATGAGCGACGAGAGCTGGTTTGTTGTTCGTAACACAAGAGGCGTTACGGGATTCGTAGGGCCTGGATCAAAACCAGTACCACTTACTCCTACAGAGATTAAAGCGTTGGGCATAGCGCTTCCTGAGGCAGAGGCTCCAAAGCCATTGGTTCAGTTTGCAGGCAAGGTTGGAGATACAGTAATGATTCTCTCAGGTGCCTGGGAAGATACTATTGGAGTAATAAGCAGCATTAATGACAGCAAGCAGTGCGTAGTTATTAATGTTGAGATGTTCGGCCGTGAGACACCGGTTGAAATCGGTTTCACAGATGTGAAATTAATGTAACATATTGTTCGTTGAATACGAACGTGGGAGAAAAAGACTTATCACTCCGTGCTAAAGACTTATCACTCCGTGCTAAGTCATGAGAATTCACTTCCACATCTTTTAAGAATGGAAGACAACGAGTGAATTCTCATTGAATGGTTTACGTAATGAATTAAGTCGGATTCGCCAATTACCACATTTTATTTTTAGGAGGTGCCATTATGGCAAAGAAAGTAACAGGTTATATCAAATTACAGATTCCTGCTGGTAAGGCTACACCAGCTCCACCAGTTGGTCCTGCACTCGGACAGCACGGTGTTAACATCGTAGAGTTCACAAAGCAGTTTAATGCAAAGACAGCTGATCAGGGAGATTTAATTATCCCTGTAGTTATCACAGTTTATGCTGATAGAAGCTTCAGCTTCATCACAAAGACTCCACCAGCTGCAGTTCTTCTTAAGAAGGCTTGTGGCCTTAAGTCAGGTTCAGGTGTTCCTAACAAGAATAAGGTTGCTACAATCAAGAGATCAGAGGTTCAGAAGATCGCTGAGCTTAAGATGCCGGATTTGAATGCTGCATCAATTGAGGCTGCAACATCTATGATCGAAGGTACAGCAAAGAGTATGGGTATCGTTGTTGAGGACTAATCCTTAGCACGACATTTGTAATAGAGCAGTAATCAATTATTAATATGTGGGAGGAAAGTCAAACCCTTCCGATAATACCACTAGGAGGTTTTTTTATAATGAAAAGAGGAAAGAAATACGTTGAGGCGGCTAAGAACATTGACCGCGCAACATTATATGATGCAACAGAGGCAGTTTCACTTGTAAAGAAGTGCGCAGTTGCAAAGTTCGACGAGACAATCGAGGCACACATTAGAACAGGTTGTGACGGACGTCACGCTGAGCAGCAGATCAGAGGAGCTGTAGTTCTTCCACACGGAACAGGTAAGAAGGTAAGAGTATTGGTATTCGCTAAGGGTGCTAAGGCTGATGAGGCTGAGGCAGCTGGTGCTGATTACGTTGGTGGCGAGGAGCTTCTTCCAAAGATTCAGAACGAGAACTGGTTTGAGTTCGATGTAGTTGTTGCTACACCTGATATGATGGGTGTTGTAGGTCGTATCGGTCGTGTACTCGGTCCTAAGGGCTTAATGCCAAACCCTAAGGCTGGTACAGTTACTATGGATGTAACAAAGGCTGTTAACGAAATCAAGGCTGGTAAGATCGAATACAGACTTGATAAGACTAATATCATTCACGTACCAATTGGTAAGGCTTCTTTCTCAGAGGAGCAGTTATCAGACAACTTCCAGGCTGTTATGGATGCAATCGTAAAGGCAAAGCCATCATCACTTAAGGGTCAGTATTTGAAGAGCATCGCTCTTACATCTACAATGGGTCCTGGTGTTAAGGTTAACACATCTAAGTATGTTGGCTAATTTTGAAACATTTAAAAATGTTTCAAAAAATGATTGACAACCAATATAGATGATAGTATACTATCAAATGCGTGTTAAACACGCGACAATATTTTGCCTAAGACAGTATGGTCCCGCAAGGGTTAAAGGTAATACGCCTACCGAGGATATGATACAGAGATTATTATGATTTATGTATTTTTGATGTTATGTCCTTCTGTCTTATGACAGGAGGACTTTTTTATACAACACCGGTTACGGTGTGTGTCAAATAATCCTGACAGGCAAATTTATCCGGCAACGGATACAAAATCTAACAGGAGGTAATCAATTCATGGCAAAGGTAGAACTTAAGCAGCCAATAGTAGACGAGATCGCAGCAGCTTTAGACGGCGCACAGGGCGTTGTTTTAGTTGACTATCGTGGATTAACTGTAGAGCAGGACACAAAGCTCCGTAAGCAGTTAAGAGAAGCAGGCGTGGTTTACAAGGTTTATAAGAATACTTTAGTTAAGAGAGCAATTGCCGGCACAGCATTTGAGCCAATGGCAGAGAAACTCGAGGGACCTTCAGCTATCGCAATCAGCACAACAGATGCTACAGCTCCAGCTAGAATTATGGCAGAGTTTGCTAAGACAGCTGATAAGCTTGAGTTAAAGTGTGGTGTTGTTGAAGGCGCATACTACGATGAGAACGGTATTAAGGCTATCGCAGACATTCCATCAAGAGAGGTTCTTCTTTCAAGACTTCTTGGAAGTATGCAGTCACCAATCACAAACTTCGCTCGTGTTATCAAGCAGATTGCAGAGAAGAACGAAGAAGTTGCTTAATATGTTTATGGTTGCGAGAAGCAGCATAAGCGTAAGTTACATTTAACAGGTACTCAGATGTACCAACAAAGAATAAAATTAAAAGGAGATTATAATAATGACTACACAGGAAATCATTGAAGTTATTAAGGGATTATCAGTATTAGAGTTGAACGAGCTCGTTAAGGCTTGTGAAGAAGAGTTCGGCGTTTCAGCAGCAGCTGGCGTTGTAGTTGCAGCAGCAGGTCCTGCAGCAGCAGCTGAGGAGAAGACAGAGTTTGATGTTGAGCTTACAGAAGCTGGCGCAAACAAGGTTAAGGTTATCAAGGTTGTTCGTGAGCTTACAGGTCTTGGCTTGAAGGAAGCTAAGGAAGTAGTTGACGGTGCTCCAAAGGTTATCAAGGAGGCTGCTTCTAAGGAAGAGGCTGACGATATCAAGGCTAAGCTTGAGGCTGAGGGTGCTAAGGTTACTCTTAAGTAATTATAACTTAATTGATATTGCGGCGTAAGTCGTGTGTGTAAGATCCGGTGACAGAATTTCGTCACCGGGTCTTTTTTGTTATTAGCAGGTTTGATTTCGCAACTCACGGTTGCGAAATCAAGGTGAAAGTGACATCTTTAAGTGGTGGAAGATGCAGCCTCACCGATGTAATATACTTGTATGGTCGGTATGGTTCCGGCAGTATAATTACATTATATAAGAAGAAAGAGGTTTAATTTAATTATGAAAAGAAAAATGTTGAAGGCGGTATTATTGGTTTCGTTGGTTGCTGGTTGTGTGGGATGTGGCAACAAAGAAGCAGCACAGGCTCCGGAGAATAATTATCCTACTATTGATTTCTTATGTGATAATGAGGAAACAAAGACAGGCTCTATGGATGGGACTGTTACGGAAGTTGTTAATGACAGCATGGTGGGGACTATAATCAAAAATAATAATTATAGCAGTGAGGAAACTGAAACAAAGGCGGCCGGTGGTTATATAGCTGAAACTGAAGCGGGAAAAGAACCAGAGACAAAGGGCAGCAGTAATACTGTGTCTAATGTAAAGGAGAAGGAAACGGTTAAGCAGAATACAACACAGAGCACGGAGCAGCATGAGTATATATTTGAGGAAGATGTGACTATGTCGGCCGAAATGGAGTCTGCTTGGAAGGAATACATGGAGGCGATGAAGGAAGCTGAAAAGTATGCCATGAAGTATGAGGTAAGTGAGGCTGGAATTGCGAATGTAAAAACGTTCGAAAAGACAGAACTTACAGATAACAATAAAAAAATGTATCCTAACGCAAGAGCATGGAAAAACAAGGCCTGCAATATAGCTATAATCGATGATACTAAGAATGGGGTAACATTTACTGTGGATGTTAAAATAGGTAAAGATAGGATTGGAAGCAAGGCATATGTTATGACGTTCAAATTCTCAAATGGTAGGGAAGAGGTAATTGAGTTTGACGGAAAAGGTACTTGGATAATTTCTTTTGATGATTCTTTTGTATTTTCTATGGGTGAAGGTACTGCAAAGAATCTTGATCTTCACGTAAAGTAAAAACAGAAGTCCTATAGGACGGTTATATGATGATTATTATATCCTGGTGGCTTAAATATAAGCTGCCGGGATATTTTAATCATACTAAAAAATTTTTGGAAATTGTTATTGACATCTTGACATCGTTATGCTACTATAGACGATGCACTATTGTGGTATGTTGTTGCCATTTTGTGGTAGCGCATATTGATAATAAGACATTTTTAAAAATAAACACAAGGGGTGAAACGTCAAATGGAGAAAAGCAAATTACGTCCAATAAAGTCGGGCAAAAGTGTCAGAATGAGCTATTCAAGACAGAAGGAAGTTCTTGAGATGCCAAACCTTATTGAGGTTCAGAAAGACTCGTATCAGTGGTTTTTGAATGAAGGTTTGAAAGAAGTTTTTGATGACATCTCTCCAATCGCTGACTACAATGGAAGACTTAGTCTTGAGTTTGTAGATTTTAAGTTATGTGAAGATGAGGTTAAGTACACTATTGAGGAGTGCAAGGAAAGAGACGCAACATATGCTGCGCCACTTAAGGTTAGAGTGCGCCTTCACAATAGAGAAAACGTTGACATCGTTGACATAAGGGAGCATGAGATTTTCATGGGTGATCTTCCTCTTATGACAAAGACAGGTACATTTGTCATTAACGGTGCTGAAAGAGTTATTGTTAGCCAGTTAGTACGTTCACCTGGTATATATTATGATGTTCAGAAAGACAAGTATGGTAAGATTTTCCTTTACAGCAGCCAGGTTATTCCTAACAGGGGTGCTTGGTTAGAGTACGAAACAGATTCTAATGATATTTTCTATGTTAAGGTAGATAGAAATAAGAAGGTTCCTGTATCTGTTCTTGTGAGAGCATTGGGATTTGGTACTAATGAGGAGCTTATCTCTATATTTGGTGAGGAGCCAAAGCTTTTGGCTACTCTTGAGAAGGATACAACTAATAACTATCAGGATGGTCTTTTGGAGCTTTACAAGAAGTTAAGACCGGGCGAGCCATTTTCAGTGGATAGTGCGGAGAGCCTGATTCATGGTATGTTCTTCGACCCAAGAAGATATGATCTTGCCAGAGTTGGTAGATATAAGTTTAATAAGAAGCTTTCGTTTGCATCAAGACTCGAGGGTTATGTGCTTTCAGAGGATGTTGCTGACAATAAGGGTAACATTATTGCTAAAGCAGGTGACAAGCTTACAAGAGAGTCTGCTTGTCAGATTCAGGATGCTGCTGTTCCGGCTGTATTTATTGACGTTGATGTTAAGGGTACAGATGGTGTTATTGTAACTAAGAGAGTAAAGGTTCTCTCTAATATGGCAGTTGATATTACAAAGTGGGTAGATATCTCAGCTGATGAAGCTAAGGAGCTCGGTGTTAATGAGCTTGTATTCTATCCTGTTCTTGAGAAGATTATCGAGGAGAACGACGGTATCGAGGCTATTAAGGAAGAGATTCAGAAGAATATTGCTGATTTGATTCCAAAGCACATTACTGTAGAGGATATTTTAGCTTCTATTAATTATAATATGCACCTTGAGTATGGTGTTGGATGCAAGGATGATATCGACCACCTTGGAAACAGACGTATCAGAGCTGTTGGTGAGCTTTTACAGAACCAGTTCAGAATTGGTATTTCAAGAATGGAAAGAGTTGTACGTGAGAGAATGTCAACTCAGGAAATCAGCAAGATTTCACCACAGTCACTTATTAATATTAAGCCTGTAACAGCTGCTATCAAGGAGTTCTTTGGTAGTTCACAGTTGTCACAGTTTATGGATCAGAACAACCCACTTGGTGAGTTGACTCATAAGAGACGTCTTTCAGCTCTCGGTCCTGGTGGTTTGTCAAGAGACCGTGCAGGTTTCGAGGTTCGAGACGTACATTATACACATTACGGAAGAATGTGTCCTATCGAGACACCGGAAGGTCCAAACATCGGTCTTATTAACTCACTTGCTTCTTATGCAAGAATTAATGAGTACGGTTTTGTAGAGGCTCCTTACCGTGTGGTAGATAAGTCTGACCCTAAGAATCCACGAGTTACTGATGAAGTTCGTTACTTCACAGCGGACGAGGAAGATGATTATTACGTAGCTCAGGCTAATGCTGAAATCGATGAGGATGGATATTTCATAAAGAATACAGTTTCTGGACGTTACAAGGATGAGACATCAGAGTTTGATAAGACTCTTATTGACCTTATGGACGTTTCTCCTAAGATGGTATTCTCAGTTGCGACATCCATGATTCCGTTCCTTCAGAACGACGATGCTAACCGTGCCCTCATGGGTTCAAACATGCAGCGTCAGGCCGTACCTCTTCTTACTACAGAGGCTCCGGTTATCGGAACAGGTATTGAGAATAAGGCTGCTATCGACTCAGGTGTATGTGTTGTTGCCGAGGAAGACAGCGTTGTATTATCGGCAGAGTCTGATAAGATTATTGTTAAGACAGATAACGGTGAGGTTAAGGAGTACAGACTTACTAAGTTCTCAAGAAGTAACCAGAGTAACTGCTACAACCAGAGACCAATCGTATTCAAGGGTGATAAGGTTAAGGCCGGTGACGTAATCGCTGACGGCCCTTCAACAGATAATGGTGAAATTGCTCTTGGTAAGAACCCTCTCATTGGTTTCATGACATGGGAAGGTTATAACTACGAGGATGCCGTACTTTTAAGTGAGAGACTTGTAAGAGAAGATGTTTATACATCTATTCATATTGAGGAATACGAGACAGAAGCAAGAGATACTAAGTTAGGACCTGAAGAGATTACAAGAGATATCCCATCAGCAGGTGATAAGGTAATCAAGGATCTTGACGAGGAAGGTATCATTCGTATCGGTGCTGAGGTTCGTGCCGGGGATATTCTTGTAGGTAAGGTTACACCAAAGGGTGAGACTGAGCTTACAGCTGAGGAGAGACTTCTTAGAGCTATCTTTGGTGAGAAGGCAAGAGAGGTTAGAGATACATCTCTTAAGGTTCCACACGGTGAATATGGTATCGTTGTTGCTGTTAAGGTATTTACAAGAGAAAATTGTGACGAGCTTGCACCAGGTGTTAATAAGTCAGTGCGTATCTACATCGCACAGAAGCGTAAGATTTCTGTAGGTGATAAGATGGCCGGTCGTCACGGTAACAAGGGTGTCGTTTCAAGAGTTCTTCCGGTTGAGGATATGCCATTCCTTCCAAACGGTCGTC
>JAFQIQ010000103.1 GCA_017397445.1 Lachnospira sp. | reverse complement strand
GTGTATTTGTTTATATTTCTTAATCTGGCGTATATGTCAATACTGGGAATGAAGCGGGGAGAACCATTTGAGGCTATGTTTAGAGTGTTGTTTCCCTATGATGTGGTCAGAGAAGAATATGATGGTATGATGCTTATTATTAATGTGGCGTTATATATGATTATTGTCAGTCTGCCTGTGAAGCGGGTGGATGAGCAGCTGGCTTTAAACCCATATATCCTAACCAGAACAACAAGGATTAGGGCATTAGGAATGCAGGCCGGCAATGTGTTTAGAGTGATAGTCCGGGTTATGCTAATTAAGTTTTTGGTGGATATAATATGGTCCTGTCCCCTGGGACTTAAAAATGTTGAGTATGCAATGCTGTTAGAATTGTCAACAGCCCTTAGTATCTGTCTGTGGGCGTTGCCTATATACCTGTTAAGTTTCATGTATGTGCAACCTAAATACAGGTACTTCATAGTTATTGTCATGGTGGCAGTTTCACAGTTTATGTCCGCGTATTATGAAGTGTTTTCAGTGATGGTACCCGGCTCACCGGCTATAAGTGCTACACCGTGGTATTGGATTGGAATTAAAGCGGCGGTGTTGTTTGTGGGCGTATGTATATTGATTTTCGTATCTTTGCGATATGAATGTATAGATGATTATTGATGGAGGATTGTGTGATGATAAAACTTAAAAATGTTACAAAGGAACTTAAAGGAAAGAGCGTGTTATCTAATATTAATATGGAGTTGAATGCCGGAGAATGTGTGGCTGTTGTGGGGCATAACGGTTGTGGAAAGACTATGCTTCTAAGAATGATATGTGGTCTTATTAAACCGGACAGCGGCGAGGTGATTACAGATGACTACAGATATGGTGTCATAATTGAGAACCCATCATTCTTTCAGAATGAAACCGCTATGTACAACCTGCAATATCTGGCATCCATCAATAAGCTGATTGGCAGAGAATCCATAGAAAATGTGTTAAAAGAGTACAATCTGTACCATGTCCGCAACAAAAAGGTCAAAACATTTTCCTTAGGAATGAAGCAGAGACTTGCACTATGTCAGGCATTTATGGAGAATCCGGACGTGCTTCTGTTGGATGAACCATTCAACGCCATAGATGACAAGAATTTGCAGATTACATACGACAACATCAGGCGCAGCAAGGAGGCCGGAAAGATTATTGTAATAGCCACTCACGGCATAATTCCAAAGGAGTGTAGCGTGGACAGGGTGATAAAGATGAATGAGGGGGAGATAGTGGGGGTAGAGGGATTGTAGTGTGAAAAATGGGGCGGATAGGGAGACACTTGTTTCATGGGGAGGACCTGTGGAGCAAGTGTTTTTCGGTTATGTATACAAAAATACATATGTCAAAATATGTAAAACTGTGGTACAATGTAAAAGTGAATAAATATATATTAAATTATTAGAGTAAGGAGGAAGTGTGTATGAAATTTGCGATATGCGATGATGAGCAAGTATATCTTGAACAAATGCGTAATTTAGTGCAGGAATGGTGCGATGATATTGGGGGTGTATGTACCATAGATAAATTCCATTCAGGTGAAGAGATATTAAAAATAATAAGGGATGAAGAATACGATTTAATTATATTGGATATTAGTATGCCTAAAATTCATGGATTTGATGTGGCTAAAGAGATTCATAAGATAACAGGTGGAGATAATCTGCTATTTGCTACATTTTTTGAAGATTTTGTATATCAGACTTTTGATTTTAGACCAGTAGGATTCGTGCGAAAAACTAATCTTGATGATGAATTAAAAAGAGAACTTAATAAGTGGTATAAATGCTACGGAATGAGAAAAATTATACCAATTAGATATGGACATTATAAGGATGAAGTAAACCTTAGATCTGATAAGATTATGTATATAGAGGCAAGAGGGCATTATGTGGACTTTTATCTGCATGGGGGTGTGTATGATGAGAGAGCTTCTATTTCCAAGTATGATTTCTTGCTAGAGTCGAGAGAATTTGTGAAATGTAATAGATCAACCATATGTAATATGCGATTTGTTTTGTCAAGAAAAGATGAATGCTTTGTACTGTGTGATGGTACAAAGATTTCGGTAGGTCGTACGTATAGGAGAGAAGCGTGGGAAAAATATAAGAAATATACTAAATACGAATGCCTGGGAGAGTAAAATATGGGGTATATGATTATAGAGTATGTGTTAAGCATTATAGATACAGTTATTAACTTTGTTTTTCTTGAAAAATTGTTTGGGCATAAGGGAAAGAGAAGCTGTGTAGGATATGTTTTTATGTTATTGCATTTTGTGGCGACGCAATATCTTATGGCTCACTTAATATTGCAAATGTTATGTGTGATATCGATCGAGGTGTTATATTGTGTATTGACATTGAATGGTAAGAAACACGAGCACATCATATGGGTTATTATGCTTAATGCAATATATTGCGGTATAAGCAGTGTAACGCTTCCTGTACTGGCAATAATGACAGGAAAAGCAGCTGCAGAGTTAGCAGTGGCGGGGAGTGTAGCGAGAATATGGGCTGCATTAATACAGAAATTCCTTGTGTGTGCAGTATTGTGGCTAATATTGTCATACAGAGGTAATAGGCTGAATTTAACTAATATAGAGAAATTGGCTGTCATAATATTAATAACAGCAAATTCATTTATTGTAGGCGGTTTTTATGTTGTTAGCGTTACGTCTTCTATGGAGATGCAGGCACAAGAGGAGTTATTGATTATAAGTCTCCTTATTGTTATAGTGTTGGCTTCATGTGCATATCTTATTGTAAAAATCAGTGCTAAGAATAAGCAGATGTTGGAGAATCATATACTGAGGTTTCAATTAGAAAATCAAGGTGATATGATTGAGAATATGAGAAAAAACAATGAGGAAGTAAAAGTTCTGCGACATGATTTAAAGTATAGGGCTGTTATTGTCCGGGATATGTTAGTTGAGGGTAATACAAAGGATGCTTTAGATAATATTAATAATTATATAGAGCGAATTACCCAAGCTCAACAAAAGACAGATTATATAAAGGGCAATCCATCAATTAATGCTATTATATATAATTGTGCGTGCATGTGTGCCAGCAAGTCGATTAAATTCGAAACAAAGATAATAACAAGTTATCCGGAAAAGATGGAACAGGATATGGCAATAATGTTTGCTAATCTGTTGGACAATGCTGTTAGGGCGGAAGAGGGGGTGCAAGAGAATAAACGTGTGATTATAATAGAGATTTACGAAGAAGAGATGATAATAAAAGCGATTATAAACAACTATATTGAAAAATCTATTCTTGATGAAAATCCTGAGTTAAGAACAACAAAAAATGATGAAAATTCACATGGCTGGGGAATGAAAAGTATCAGAAATATAGTTGAAAAACATAATGGTGGAATTGAGTTTAACGAAGAAAACAACATGTTTAGTGTAGAAATTAAAATATCAAAGGTGTTTAATTGATATAATTGAAATGGGAAACATGTCGTTCGTGTACAGAAACATGTCG
>JAFQIQ010000102.1 GCA_017397445.1 Lachnospira sp. | reverse complement strand
TTATAAGCATCCAGCTCTTTAGCACCTTCAACTGTGGCAAAAAGTTCCGTGTAATATTCACTTAAGAACTCATTATTCTTAATCATTACTACATAGTCCACATTGCCACTACCTATATCGCTTGTACCAATATCAAAATTAACATAATATGGTGTATACACTATTCCTACAACTTTATAGGTTGTATGCTTTAAAGAATCAGCAATATCATCATCCGTTCCCGATTCCAGAACCAGTTCATCTCCTATCTTAATAGGATCATCGTCAGTCTTAGAATATTTAACAACACATTCTCCCGGATTCTGAGGCAATCTTCCCTCTTTAATACGCAGTCTGTTAATATAATCTTCATTATCCTCTGATGTATCCGAACTAGGAAGTCCCATAATTCTTATAGTATCCTGCACACCATCTTTAGATGTAACCGCATCCATAGTGTATGAGGCAAAAAGGCCTTTAACACCTTCCACATCACGTATTGCCTTAACATCTTCCTCATCAAAACCAAAGGTCGACAGCAATCTCATATCCATAAGATTATATTCATCATAATAATTATCCGTTGTATATCTCATATCAGGGGCTGAGGCAACTAATCCAGCAAAAAATGCGACACCGATAAATACAATGGCAAATATTGCAAAAAATCTTCCAAAGGAGCCCTTTATCTCCCTAACAGAATTCTTAAATAACATTCCTTTCATAATTACCACTCAATCCTTTCAACAGGAACCGGATTCTCATTAATCTCAACATCTGATACCGTACCGTTCTTTACCCTTATAACTTTATTCCCCATAGGAGTAAGTGCCAAGTTATGTGTAATAACAACTACCGTAACACCATTCTTAATACAGGTATCCTGCAAAAGCTTAAGTACCGCTTTTCCGGTCTGATAATCCAGTGCTCCTGTCGGCTCATCACAAAGCAATATCTTTGGATTCTTCGCAAGAGCTCTTGCTATGGCAACTCTTTGCTGCTCACCACCTGAAAGCTGAGCCGGAAAATTGTTAATCCTGTGGCTTAACCCAACAGCTTCAATAACCTCATCAATATCAAGAGGATTCTTGCATATCTGTGTCGCAAGCTCAACATTTTCCCTTACCGTAAGATTCTGAACAAGGTTATAAAACTGAAAAACAAATCCTATGTCATATCTTCTATATGTGGTTAACTGCTTTTCATTATATTTATCCACGCGGCTTCCATCCACAATTATCTCGCCCTGAGTACTTGTATCCATTCCGCCAAGAAGATTAAGAATCGTACTCTTACCTGCACCACTAGGTCCTGCAATAACAGCAAATTCGCCTTTTTCTATTCCAAAATTAACACCTGAAAGTGCGTCAATCTTAACTTCACCCATCTTATAAGTCTTTTTAACATCATTAAACTCTATGTAACTCATACATCCTCCAAATTGTGCATCATAAGTCATCTGCATATTAATGTATCTTTTCTCATATACATACATTAATCATTATAACAGAAAAAGACCTATGTCCAATATAAAAAAAAGAATATTTCATAAAAAAAACATAAAATATGTTGCTGTATTGTTAACACTCACTCTGTTTGTAATAGCACTTACAGCCGGTGCACAATACTATCTTCCTGATTATACCATTACAACAAATAATGACTCTGATGAAATCGAATACATAGCAACATCCGGCTCAACAAGTATAGCAACATCTCTTTATTCAAAATATGCCTGTCTGATGGATGCAGATACCGGGCGAATTCTTATTGGTAAAAATGCTAATACACAGGTACCCATGGCCAGCACCACCAAAATTATGACACTGATTATTGCTCTTGAATATGGCGAACGTGATTTCGTATGTACTACCTCGCCTTATGCTGCAACCATGCCAGATGTGCAACTTAACGCTAAAAGCAAAGAAACATTTGTTTTGGATGATTTATTATATTCTTTGATGCTACAGTCACATAACGACAGTGCTGTTATAATTGCCGAAAATGTTGCATTACAATACATAACCAATGTCCGCAACCAAAAAGATGCAGACATTCTTGGAATAACCACAGATGCCACATATGACTTTGTACCTGATACAACAAATCCTGATAGCAGTTTTATAGGTAGTTTAAGCAAGGAACAGAGTAAATTACTTGTAAAAGTATTTACGGGACTTATGAACAAAAAGGCCGCTGAATTAGGATGCTATAACACACATTTTATTACTCCTAACGGACTTGATGCACAGGAAGACGAAAAAATACATTCAACAACCCCTAGGGATTTATCAATAATAATGTCCTATTGCATAAAAAACGAGGAATTTTTAAAGATAACACAGACTCCGTCCCACTCTTTTTCCCGTTACAGCGTCAGCAACGCCAATGCGTTTCTTAATATGTATCCGAACATTATATCCGGTAAAACCGGATTCACTAACGATGCCGGATACTGTTATGTATGTGCATATACAGACGGTGAACGTACATTTATTGTTTCTTTGCTCGCCTGCGGCTGGCCCAACAATAAAACCTACAAATGGAAAGATGCCAAAAAGATGCTTAATTATGCCAGAGAAAGTTATTTTCCTACTCAAGTGGTTGAAGCAGATACACTTTCCCACTCAATTAATATAATTAATGGTCTGGCTGACAGCATCACAATAACTAATCCACTGGAATACTCTATGCTTTTAAGCAAAGACGACGTTGTAAATGTTACGGTTAACGCACCAAACTATCTGAAGGCACCTGTTTATAACGGTCAGAATATTGGTAGTATAGATATATATGTTAACGAAGAATTACACAACTCCATACCTCTTTATTCTGGTGAAAATGTAGATGCCAAAGATTCAAATTATTATATAAAATCTCTGTTAAATCAATTTCTATTTATCGACAAATAAATTATTTAGGTGTATAATATACTCAATTATATTTTTTCGGAGGCACACGAGATTATGAACAAAGTGTATAAAGCATTTCCAGGCGGAAAACATAAAGTACTGACATTAAGCTATGATGATGGTAAGGAAGAAGACCGCAGATTAGTTAAGATATTAAACAAATACGGAATCAAGGCAACATTTAACCTTAACTCAGATTTGGCCGACACTAAGGGAAGAATCCCTATGTCTGAGTGGAAAGAACTCTATGCAGGTCATGAAGTTGCCGCTCACACATGCAACCACCCTACTATTGCCAGATGTCCGGGTTCTGAGATTGCAGGGCAGATTCTGAATGACCGTATAGAACTTGAAAAAGTTATGGGATATCCTGTAAGAGGTCTTGCATTTCCTAACGGTTCTTACGATGACAGATGTTGCAATATTGCTTCTGATTTAGGTATTGAATACGCACGACTGGTTGGTGACAAATATGCCGCTGTTCATGCTGCTAAAAAGTACGCAAAGTATGCAGAGGGTCCTATTCTTGTAGGCGACGAGAACGGTTTTGATATGCCAAGTGACTATATGCGTTGGCTTTTTACATGTCACCACAATCATAACCTTATTCAGTTTGGAAAAGATTTTATGTCACTTAAAAAGTGTCAGTATCTGTATATGATGTCTGTTTGGGGACATAGTTTCGAATTTGAAAAAGACAATACATGGTATCTTATCGAAGAATTCTGTGAGATGATTAGCGGTCAGGATGACATATGGTACGCTACCAATATAGAAATCGTAGATAATGAGAAGGTATTCAGCAACTTAAAGTTTGCTGCTGACAACAGTTTTGTCTACAATCCTTCTGCCGCTTCCGCATGGCTTGTAGTTAACGATAATAATATCGTTGAGGTTAAAGGCGGAGAAACAGTTCAGTTATAATTCACTATTAGAAGGCTGGTTTATCATAATGATACACCAGCCTTTTATTATAAAACTTACTTTCCATGCCAGACAGCTAACACATTACCATCTTTATCAATGAGTATTCCGGGAACGCCGCCTATCCCCATCCCCAACTCCGCGATTAAAAGCGTTCCCTCCACAAGCCACACTTCATTTTCTTTATCGTAATATACCACATATGGCCGGTCTTTCAGCACATCTTTTCCATACTTCTCTATCCATATCTTCTGTGCTGCTTTCTTTGCATCTGAAGCCTTATCAATAGGCTCCACAGTTATGTCAGATTGGAAGTTCTCAAGATAATAATCATAATATTCCATTGAGAATTCCCCAACCCTGCGATTATAGTAAATCACTGAGCCTATTATGATAATAATCACAATAACGCCTAATATAATCATATGCTTCTTTCTCTTACGTGCCGTCATTAACATATTAATTCCATCCCTTAAGAACTTCATCCGGAACTTTACTTGCATCAAATCTGTAATGTGCTGTCGGTGTCCAGAATTTAAGGGCATCCTCCTCTCTAAGGAACTGTCCGCTGTTATGTATTATATAAGGCTGCCCTTTAGAATTACGTACATCTGAGACAATACCAATATGGGTATTGTCACCAAATATAACTATATCACCAGGCTGCCACTGCTCGTAATCGTCTATGTCAGTAGTCAGAATCTGTGCATATTCATCAAAAAAGACTTTCAAATTCTTCACTCTTCTAAAATCTATGTTAGGATCCGGCTTTTCTACATTATGATAATCTTCTAATCTTATTATAATATCCGCATCAACCATATCTTTAAGGGAATACCCTGCATTTTTAAAAGCTCTCCAAACCACATCAGTACATACGCCCTCATTATCAGGCGGATAACCACCATCATAATATGCACTTTTGTATGTAGGATGATTCTTTGCATCTTCCCTTGCCCCTAACATTATATCAGTGTAATCATCAATACCGTTATTATTATAATCAACCGGGCTTGTAATAAGTTCTATGTTGAACTCAGCTGCTTTACGAGGGATTGATGGGATTATATTGTAGTGTTGTAGGACAAGCACTGCTAATATGGCAATTACCATTAATATTGCCACAATACAAAACCATCTGACTTTCTTCTTTCGCATGGCTTTTTCCTCTTTTAACAAAAACTCTTTATCCCATTTCTTACGATAAGGATCTACATAAATTTTCCAATATCTATCCGGAATAGTCAGGTGATTGTTCGCAATAATTTCCGGTAAGGAATGTACACAATCAGCCAAATCATACAATTGCTCAAACTTTTTTTCATCAAATACTCTAATCATTTCATCACATATTGTGACGAGTATTTCATATATGTATTTATCCATTTCTTGATTTTTTAATTTAGCTTTAGTTTCAAGCAATATCTCATCATTTAACTCGGATTTAACATCATGTCTAATAACAATAAACGCTGAAGTCATATCATATAAATTATCCCGACTAATCATAAAGCCCCCTTAATATCACTAATGCAACTGATTATAACGATAAAGTTAAAATTCTAATTTGTCAATATATTTTAGTGTGAATGGGTGTTTGAAGAGCACCCAATGACTAATACGCAATAAGTGCCGCAGCAAAACTACGGCACTTACATACATTAATTAATCCTTATTCTTAATACTCTTAAGAGCATTGCTTAACTTGATTGGATTACCATATCTTAATGTACCCATTCTGTAAATCTTAGAACCTAGAATACCAACAAGTATTGTACTAACCACAAGAATTACAAATGATACAACAATCTCCCATATAGCAACATTTCCCATAGCGATACGTGCAAACATAGCACTGTATGAGCTGATTGGAAGGAATGATGCAACCTTAATAACAATGCTGTCAACCTCTGTGAGGAAGAAAAGCATAACAAAGTATACAACCATAATAATCATCTGCACACCGCCTGATGCCTTGTTGATATCCTCTGTCTTTGAAACAAGGGCACCAAGGGCACCATAGATAAATGTGTAGAACAAAAGTCCGCCAAGTCCAAAGAATGCAAATGAGACAATAACCTCAACAGGAATATCAAAAAGCATATCAAGAGCACCGCCCCATGCATCTCTGTTAAGCTGATAGCATCCAAGTATTGAAACCATTATGATACCAACCTGAACTAATGCAGCTACTGTACCAGCCATAACCTTACCAAAGAACAAGCTGTTTGTATCTACGCTTGTAACGAGTACCTCAATACTTCTGTTGCTCTTTTCCTGTGTAACTGATGTTGCAACCATAACACCATAAAAGATAATAATCATAAATACAATAATTACAAGGAAATAACAATAGAAATAGTTATCTGCCATATCCTTACCAAGAACATTGACCTCACCTTCAATTACAGGCGAAAATGCTGTCATAATTTCCTGATAATTAATGTTGTTATCCTGGCAATATTTCATTTGATTCATTGTACGGAGTACTGATTCAAAAAGTGATGTATTGTAATCACTCATATTTCTATTATGTACACAGTACTCATAAGATGTAAGGGAATTAACAATAAAACCGGCCTCAACTTCTTCGTTTTCAACCTTCTCTTTAAGCTTGTCAGCACTCTCTGCCTTTTCCCACTTCACATCTGAAAACGCACTCTCAAGAAGAGACATATCAACAAATGCACCACTCTTATCAAAGATAAGCATCGTATCTTTTTCACCTGTATCTTCTGAATTCTCATCTTTCTTATCATCAGTCTGTTCTGTATCAGAAGAATCACCTGTACCTAACATCTCTGACATATCAAATATATTAGGAAGGAACATAGCTGCACCCATAATTACCGAAATAAGAATTGTAGTAATAACAAAACTCTTATTCTTCAAGTAATTCATGAACTCATATTCAAAGACAATAAAAAACTTCTTCATAGTTATGCATTCTCCTTTCCTGTATTATCAACATTTTCTTCGCCAACCTGCGAAACAAATATGTCATTAAGTGAAGGCTTATATGTTTCAAAATGTTCTATCTCAACATTCTGTGCAATAAGTCTGTTAAGTAATTCGTTTCTTGTAACACCATCTGCAAGTCTGATAATAAGTTCATCCTTATTAACACCTGTAACTGTGGCAACAGTCGCAAACTTAGAACTAATAATTTCATTCAACTCTTTCAAATTGTAGTTTGTTGCAGATAATACAAGCTGATTCTCACCAAATGTTCTCTTTATATCGTCAAGATCTCCTGAAAGCACTACATCACCCTTATTAATGATAGCAATATCTTCACAGAACTCCTCAACATAGCTCATCTGATGACTTGAAAAGATAACAATCTTATTATTAGCAATAAGTTCCTTAACTACATCCTGCAAGATACGTGAATTTACAGGGTCAAGACCACTGAACGGCTCATCAAGAATAACTATCTCAGGGTCACACACAAGTGTTGATGCAAGCTGAACCTTCTGCTGATTACCCTTTGAAAGAGTTTCAAGCTTTCTGTTCTCATACTCAGACACTTCTAATCTTTTCAACCATTTCTTAGCATTGGCAGTTGCCTGTGCTTTAGATACACCTCTAATTCTTCCAAGATATACCAACTGCTCAATAACTGTCTTCTTTGGATAAAGACCTCTTTCTTCCGGAAGGTATCCAATCTGATGCTTTTTCTGCTCAAACTTCTTTCCATCCAACAAAATCTCTCCGCTGTTAGCACGGAACACATCCATAATAATACGGATTGTTGTTGTCTTACCTGCACCATTACGTCCAAGAAGACCCAGAGCCCTACCGCTCTCCACCTCAAATGAAACGCCATGAAGCACTTCATTGCCATCAAACTTTTTTGTGATGTTTCTGACTTCTAATTTCATCGTTTCTCCTCATTTCTTGATATATTTATAACGCAAGCGTTATAACCAGATTAATTATATTGCTATATGAATTAATGTAAATACGTAATCCGTTAAATATACATATATGTAATTAAACTGTACATATCAGACATTAATTCCGCACATTTGACAAGTTATCCTTTCAAAATGACAACTTTGCTTGTCAAATCTTATATTCGCATTATACACATGACAACTAAAGTTGTCAATACATTTTTAAAAATATTTTATTCCCGCCAAACACGTTCATTTTGAAGTTTTTTCTTTTTTCTATATATAAGATACGCTGCAAAAGCAAGCACTGCCGCACAGCCAATATTAATAAGTCCCATATAACCAACCCTGGCAAAACCCGTAATTCCAATAAGTAAATTAGCGCCACCAATAATCGCAAGCATGGCAATAATCCTGTTAAGATGCTTAATCTTAGAATCTATATCAGAAAAAAGCTCAAATTCACCCAGCTCTTTCTTCTTTCTAAAATACACCCACTTAATAACATTACCAACATACTCTGCTCCCGTCTGCTCCACAAAATCAATATATTCCTGAGAGCCTGCTGCGTACACGGATTTGTCAAGCATCTCAAGTCTGATTGTGTATTCGTCTGCTTCCGTAGTCTTAAAATCATATCTGCACCAACCTACACCATCCAGAGTCCAACCTGTAGCAGCCATATCATTGAGCCATTTTTCTTCTTTTTCAAAGTCCCAAACCCAGAACCATTTTCTAATTGTCTGACGTGCCATATGTATTCCTCCTATTAAGTATCATCTCACCATTGTTTACTAACTGGCGTAATCTATCTAGTTCATCCAGAAGAACTTTCTTACCACTTTCTGTAATGCAGTACTCCTTTCTTCTGCTTCCTGCCTCCGTAGGAAGTTCTTTAATCCATCCCTTATCGCAAAGCGTATTCAACGCTCCATATAATGTTCCTGCTGCAAGTTTTACCCTGCCGTTACTTAACTCATCCGCCATCTGCATAATCCCATAACCATGCAAAGGCGTATTCAAGGAAAGTAATATGTAGTAAACTGCTTCTGTTAATGCAATATTCTCACCCATAAGCTTCTCCCCTTCTATATTATAAGTAAAATACTCTTCTGATATTTCAGCCAACGATATATCGTCAACCGATATATCGTAAAACCATTATATCGGCTGCCGAGTGTCTTGTCAATATATATTTAACAATTTTTAGTAATAAGGTCAGAGACTTCTAAATTAGCGAGTTGAGGTATATATAAACGTGTTCGAAAGAGCTCAAATGACTAATTTATATACACAAAAAAACAAGGTGCCTTACGACACCTTGTCCTTAATCTTAACAAAAGAAATATAACCCTTTAATTATGGCTGCTTACCGATGTATGCAACGATACCGCCGTCTACATAAAGGATATGTCCGTTAACTGCATCTGAAGCCTCTGAAGCGAGGAATACAGCTGGACCAGCTAACTCTTCCGGCTTTAACCATCTCTCAGCTGGTGTTCTACCACAGATGAATGCATCAAATGGGTGTCTTGAACCATCAGCCTGACGCTCTCTAAGTGGAGCTGTCTGTGGAGTCTCGATGTAACCAGGTCCGATACCGTTACACTGGATGTTGTACTTACCGTACTCTGAGCAGATGTTTCTTGTTAACATCTTCAAACCACCCTTAGCTGCAGCGTAAGCTGAAACTGTCTCACGACCGAACTCTGACATCATAGAACAG
>JAFQIQ010000101.1 GCA_017397445.1 Lachnospira sp. | reverse complement strand
TCATGTTCAGATAGCAGCTCTGAGGCGAGTTCAATGTTTCCCATCTGTTGCCTCGCACCATCCGGCAACTCTCTGTAACAGGTACGCACCTACTACTCCTCTTCTTTGCATTTGCTAATTATTGAACTAAGTTTACCTTATTAATGCTAACGTGTCAAGTAATTTTTATAACTGTTTCATCTTCTCTACATCTTCCTTAGATACAGGCTGTGTTGAATAACGTGCCTTCTCATATATGTAGGTTATTTCCTTTGCAAGTTTTTCATCCTGAGTTATATTATCTGTTGTAAGTCTGTCAGGTGTATGGGAACACTCCGGAGCCTTACCTTTATTACCTTTAAGAACGAGTTTTTTGTATATTTTACGTACATTTTTCTCGGTCTTTGTTTCCTTATATGACTTGACAGTTACAATTTTCTCTGCCTTCTCTACCTTTTCAACAGGCTTAACATTTTCTATAATATCAGTTCCTACATTTTTTGCCCTGTTGAAATTCTTTATATACTCTCTAAACAGATAAATAATACCTATTATGCAGGCAATTATAAGAACTGCACCAATAATCTCTGCCAGTGCCTCCATAAATGCTGAACCTTCCGCTTCCTCGAATATAGACGGAACAGATTCATCCTCCACTGCCTCTGCTGTAGTCTCTTCCACCGGTCTGTTTGTGCTTTCCTTTCCAAATGCACCAATAAATAAAATCAACAACTTAGCCAGTAACTTTACAAGCCACATAAAAGCTTTGGATACAATAGTAAATATGTTGCCATACTCACCGCTATAAAACAGAAACATTCCAAGCAATATCAAAACACAGGACACTATTGTCACAAAACCCGTAACTTTCTTTATCTGCATTGCCGGAAAATTACTCTTATCTTTATTAATCCTGAACACTTGATAAAGATTAGAGTAATTGCCATATACCACTTGCAGTATAACAAAGATTATACATAGTTCAATCTCCAGTTCCAGTGCCACCGCATTCGCATTAACCGTGGCAGCCAGACTTCCAACTATCATGCATACGGCAAAATACAAAGGTATCTTTTCACCTTCTGCCAAGGAACGTAATGCAGCTTCTTTTTCCGCTTCATCATCCATAAGTGTACGGGATGCAACGCTCATCTCACCAAGAAGAATCGCACGATTCTTAAGCTTAATGGAGTAAGCCATATAAACAGCAGTACTTATAATATTATATACAATTTCAACATCACTGTTACTCACAGCTATAGATGCTACAACAAATATAATATGTATCAATACAAATGGAGCAAACTTACGTATATACTTTCTTGCAAAATATCCCGCAACTACAGGAATTACTATTAAGAAGCAATTTTTTACATTGTATTCTGAAGCCGGAATCAGCAGACAGCTTACAGCAACTGTCAGAGCCAGAAATGATACCACTTGTAAAGCTAATTCAAGAACTGAAGTTATAAAGCTCAAACCTTTATCTGAAACTCTTCTGTGTTCCATCACTTCACCTCCCATACAACCCGCTGTGCGTTACAATGCGTAAGCTCCGTGCTGTCTTCTTTAGTTGCAGGAATTATCCACAGGCAATTACTGTCACCACCTGTAAGTCTGTCAAATGCTTCCTGTAAATCCACTCTCTTATTCTGAGCTATCATAACATACAACTTAGGTTCCTTACCTGCATATTTCTTACCATCATTATCATAATCCTGTGCTAATTCCGGATGATTGGCTATAAGCCATTTATAATCAACCGGCTCTGCATTAAGATTAATTCTGGCAAGTGCCGTATTAATCGTCTTCGTATGTGCAAGACCACTTGCTGACTCAGTAATAACACACTCTTCAGACACATAATCCAAACCATTACATATCATAGAAACTGCCACACCATTTTCAATAAGCATCTGCGAAAGACCTGCCGCTATGGATATTGAAATTTCCGAGAGTTCATCCCTTTTAAGCATACCTTCAGTTTCAACATCCAAAAGAATGCAAACCTCCTGACATATGGTTTCATTAAACTGATTAACCATAAGATCTCCGGTTCTGGCTGATGCTTTCCAATTTATCCTATTCATAGTATCCATCGGCGTATAATCCCTTATTCCTCTGAACACAAAAGGGTCCTCGTAAAGCATCTTGTTCTTTTCAATAGTACCCATTATTTTAGTAAATGCCACATTTAGCATATGTGTATCCACAGCTTTAGGATACACAATAAGCTCTGTATTAGCACCGGTTCTTAACACCATAACCTCATCCATAAACATACCCGAAGACACTATTTCCATTCCATTAACGGAATATACTCCACGCTTAGTACAATGAACAGGTATCTTTCTTGTAACGCGCTGATACATCAACAACGAAAATATATCATTGCGGTATACTTTATCCGAAATCTGCGCATTATCTCCTGAATCCTCAAACACAAGAGCTCTGTCCATCTGAAACTTAAGATGAACATATGGCAAAGGCAATCTTTTACGGTTGGTAACAACCTCCACAAAGTCGATAGTGTCACCTGCCACCGCATGTCCTACTGCAAATCTAATGTCCGCCTCCAAGCCCTTATGCCAATTTTTCCTATAAAATCTTTGGAGCAATGAATATACTATAATTGCTCCAATAAGCATAAAAACTAATGTCATCTATCCCAATCCTCTGTAGGCACCTCAACTTCACCAAGGATGCCCTCTATAATTAACCCTCTGTTATCCTCTCTTGTCATACCATGCTTAAGCACTACTCTGTGTGCAAAAACAGGAACCGCCAACTTCTTAATATCCTCCGGTGTAACAAATGTACGCCCCTGTATATATGCATAGGCTCTTGCAGCATTCACCATATTGAGTGTACCTCTTGTACTTACACCGATTGAAACATTATCATGATTTCTTGTCTTATTAACAATATCAACTATATAATTCATAATTGCTTCATGTACAAATACTTCCTTAACCTCTGACTTCATGGCAACTGCTTCAGCAACTGTGCAGACAGGCTCTATTGACTCCAACGGATTATTCTTAATGAATCTGTTAATTATACTAACTTCATCTGACTTACTTGGATAACCCATGGAAACTTTAAGAAGAAATCTGTCAAGCTGTGCCTCCGGTA
>JAFQIQ010000100.1 GCA_017397445.1 Lachnospira sp. | reverse complement strand
AGAATATTCGATATATAGGTGATGACGAGATTAAATATTTCTTCAATGCGGCAGATATAGTTGCCATGCCATACAGAGAGATATATCAAAGCGGAGTTGTGCTTTTGTCTTACGCATATAGAAAACCGGTAGTTGCTACAACAGAAGGAGAGTTTGTTAACGTTGTAAAGGATAAAGAGACCGGGCTTTTAGTGCCATCAGAGGATGAAGAAGCATTTGCTAAAGGTCTCAACTGGTATTTGGATAATCCTGAAAAGATAAATGAGTTTGGTCAGGCAGGATATGAGGATTTAAGCGTCAGACTGTCGTGGACTAATATCGCTAAGGATATTGTATCTTTGTACAAATGTTTATAAAACTTATAATATGTTACGAGGTGTAGATGGGAATATTTAGCAGAAAGAAGCTGTGGCAGATTTTTTTAGTATGTATAACTATAAGTCCTTTTGCGGATATATGTTTTGGATTTTGCCAGTATGCATGTATTGATATGCCGGTGGATATTAACCATATATTCAGACTTTTTCTGTTGTTGCTTGCATTTTTACTTATATTGAATAACAAAAAATATGTTATAGCATTTATGGCATATTCGGTGTGGATAATAACAGGAGTGTTAGTTGCGCATATAACCGGAGTGTCGGTCAGTCTTGTCACTGATTTAGGGTGGAATCTGAAGATGCTTATGGTGCTGGGAATAGTATTAGTTATAAGCAATCTTTACAAAGAAGAGTGGTTTGATATTAAGGATGTATTACATGCGTTGTGCAGAGGTGCATCAATAGCTGCATTTTCTATATTGCCAACTTTATTCGGACTGGGATATAGAACTTATGGAGCAGGTGAGTGGGGATTTAAGGGCTTTTTTTACACTAACAACACTATATCAATATATTTATTGATGATTTATCCTTTGATGTATATTGTATACAAAGGCAAAGACCTTATTGCTACAGCAGGAATGTGTCTGGTTGCACTTGTACTTATTGGAACTAAGACAACTATGATAGGCGGTCTTTTTATAACAGGTGTTATGGTGGTTGTTTATCTTCTGGCACATACCGGACTATATGCAGTTTTGAAAGATGAAAAAAACAGAAGCAAGGTTATTGGTGCATGTGTGGCAATAGGTATAGGCGTATTTGTAGCGGCTTTGATTGTTCTGGAAATGTTATATCAGAAGTATATGAATACATACTGGTATGATTCTATGCTGGAAGTAATTGTGTCAAAGCGTAATTATCAGCTGGATCTTATTACTGGTGCACTTAATCCTCAAACTAGCATCGTTACATTGCTTTTTGGATTCGGATATTCACGAATAGAGCGTGAATTTGCTATTTTGAAGGTGTATCATGCAGTAGAGATGGATGCTCCGGGAATGTATTACAATTTTGGAGTTATTGTAACAGTGATTGTTATGATTGCCTTAGTTGTAACTATATACAGAGCGGTAAGGTTGTGTTTTAAAGAAGTAAATATGTTTAATGTGACATTACTGGTTGTTTTGCTTTTGGGATTTGGTCACAGTATGGTGGCAGGACATGTGGTATATGAAGCTTTGTCACAGATGCCATTCTGGCTGGTAGTGGCTTACATTAATTGTATGTATTTGAAAAAATTTGATAAAGCTGACAGATGTAAAAAGAAGGAAATTAGCAATGAGTAAGGATTTGAAAAGAAAGACCATAAACAGAGGTATTAAGAACTGGACTAAGAATTGTTTCAGATTCTATTATCAGAGAAGTTTAGGGAATCTTTTATGTAAAAGAGATAAGAAATTATGGTTGTTTTCTACTTGGGAGGGAACCAAGTATGCAGATAATTCCAGGTATCTTTACGAGTATGTGAAGGAAAATGAGAAGGATATTACTTGTGGATGGGTTACTAAGAATGAGACGTTATATGATTCTTTAAAGAATAAGGGGCATTATGTTCTTTTGGCAGGTACAAAAGAGTGTGATGAAGCTCAGAAGAAGGCTGGAATCGTAGTGTTTAATCATGGCTTGGATGATTTCGGTGATTTTCCGTATGTGTTTGGTGCAAGAATTGTATGTCCATGGCATGGAATTGGTATTAAAAAGAACTATGCCACACTTGATATGCATCATAACAAGTTAAAGAATACACTGTCTGAGTTGAAAATGCGTGTGTTTTCATACATTTACAGAGATGTCACAATTGCTACATCGGAGTATATAGCTGACACATATCGCAAAGAAACACTTACCACAAAGAGCATATTTATTGTGGGTCAGCCAAGAAATGATGTGCTTTCGGAAAAACTTCCTGTAACCAAAGTGCTTAGTGAAGAGATTATAAATAAATATAATCTTGAGGATAAGCCGTACAGATATATTGCGTACATGCCTACTTACAGAGGTAATAAAGCAAGTCAGAAATTCTTAGAAGAGTTGGTTAGTGAATTTACGGGAAATGCTAAGTTGAATGATATTCTTGAAAAGAACAATATAAAGCTCCTTATGAAAATGCATTATCTTACGGATACATCTAATATGAGCTTTAACGATAATATTATGCTTATAGATGACAAGGCTATAGAGTGTCCGCAAAGATTACTCAGTCTGTCGGATATGCTAATCACGGACTATTCTACCTGTGCTACGGATTTTTCTTTGCTTGACAGGGAGGTGTTGTTCTTCACACCTGATATCGAACAGTATTCCATAGATAATGGCGTGTATGATGAATTCTTAGAAGTTATCAGACCATATCAGATAATGGATATTGATACTTTAGTTAAGCGTGTGGAAAGTGCGGTCAACGAAAACTTTAAGTCAAAGGGTGTTACGGCTGCTTTGAACAGACTGTATAATCAGAAGCAGAAAGAGCTCGGAAGTTACAGGAAGAAGATTGTGGAGATACTTCGCAATAAGTACAGAATATAATTAAAGTAGGTTTGATGATGAAAACTAAAAATGTTGTGTTGAAAAACACAGTTATGTTATATATCCTGACACTTTCCAATTATGTGTTTGGATTCATTACAGTGCCGTATCTTACAAGAGTTCTTGGAGCAACGGTGTATGGTAACGTAGGTTTTGGACTTGCATTTGCAACATATGTACAGTTGTTTCTTGACTTTGGATTTATCCTGTCAGCAACAGCTGCGGTGGCGAAGGTAAGTGATGATAAAGAACGGGTTTCCAAGATATTTACGGCGGTAACTATATGTAAGTTTATACTTATTGTTTTAAGTTTAGTTATTGTTATGGTGCTTTGTTTCACCGTTCCTAAGTTTAATGCGGATTATAAACTATATATTCTTTTCTGGCTTTATATGGCAGTTAACTGTCTTATTCCTGACTTCTTATATAGAGGACTGGAGCAGATGGAGGTTATCACCATACGAACAGTGATTATGAAGGCTATATTTACAGTATGCATATTCCTGTTTGTAAAGTCACCGGAGCAGTACTATGCAGTTCCGGTATTCTATATGCTTGGCGCATTGACTGCGGTTATTATGGCATATGTGCATGTGTTTGGAAAGTTGGGTGTTGGATTTAAGAAGGTATCATGGGCAGAAGTGTGGAAATCCATGAAGGACTCCAGTGCATTTTTCTTATCAAGAATTGCAAGCACCATATATACTGCACTTAATACAATTATCTTCGGTTTTGTTTACAATGGTTCGCCGATACTCGGCTATTATAGTGCATCAGAGAAGGTTATCTCAGCGGGAAGAGGAGCTATAGCTCCTGTTTCGGAGAGCATATACCCATATATGGTTAAGAAAAAGAATTATGGTATGGTTAAAAAGGTTATATTCATAGGTGAAGCGATACTTATTGCGGGATGTACATTTGTATTTGTGCTGGCGGAGCCTTTGTGTGCCATAGCATTTGGTGAGGAATACAGAGGGGCGGCCAATATACTTAGATGTATGCTTCCTATGATTATTCTGGCACTTCCAACATATGTAATTGCCTTTCCGGTACTTACACCTCTTGGTATGGTCAAGTATGCCAACCTGTCAACAATAATTGGTGCAGTTTGCCAGGTTATAGGTCTTTTAGTGCTGTATGCTACAGGCGTTATAAATGTATACAATGTATGTATATTGTCTTGCTTTGTGGAGCTTATAGTTTTGTTAATCAGAGTGTGGGCTATGTTTAAGGGCTTACGGTTGCAGAGAGAAAAGGAGAAGGAAAAAGTATGAAGGCGTTAATACTGAATTCAGGTTTAGGAAAGAGAATGGGAGTTCTTACAAGTGAGCATCCAAAGTGTATGACGGAGATTGATGGTAACGAGACAATTCTTTCAAGACAGCTTAATATGCTTGCAGGAGCAGGTGTTACTGAGATTGTTATGACAACAGGTCTGTTTGATGATGTACTTGTTAATTATTGTAACTCTCTGGAACTTCCTATTAAGTACACATTTGTTAAGAATGAAAAGTATGCAGAAACTAATTATATTTATTCAATATATATGGCGAAAGAGTATCTTAAAGGCAGCGACATTATTATGTTGCACGGTGATTTGGTGTTCTCTAATGAGGTGCTTGATGCAGTTGTGGCCTCTGAAAGGTCTGTTATGACTGTAAGCAGCACAGCAGAACTTCCGCAGAAGGATTTCAAGGCTGTTATTGATGGGGAAAAGATTACGGCAGTAGGTATTGAGTTCTTTAACAGTGCAGTAGCGGCACAGCCTTTATATATGCTTAAGGCAGAGGACTTTAAGGTTTGGCTTGACAATATAGTTGCTTATTGTGAGAGTGGTAAGGTTTCCTGCTATGCAGAAAATGCATTTAACGAAATATCAGATAAGTGCAATATATATACTCTTGATGTGGAGGATAAGCTTTGCTGTGAGATTGATACGCCAGAGGATTTGGCTGTTGTTAGTGCGAAGGTTAAGGAGCTTAAGAACAAGAAGGTTTATATGTGTTTCTCAACAGATATTCTTCACAGCGGACATATGGAGATTATCAAGAAGGCTGCCAAGCTTGGTAAGCTTATAATTGGTGTGCTTTCAGATGAGGCAGTTGCAAGTTATAAGAGATTTCCACTTTTACCTTTCGAGGAGAGAAAGGCATTGTTTGAGAATATTGCAGGTGTATACAAGGTGGTAGAGCAAAAGAGTCTTAGT
>JAFQIQ010000099.1 GCA_017397445.1 Lachnospira sp. | reverse complement strand
GTTATGGGTACAATCACTTCTTTTGGAAGTGATACGGATGACATAATAGTTCAGCTTATTCCAAAGGGATTAACGGAAGTTGCTTATGAAACTTATGTAAGCGGAACATTAATCGGTTATGTTTTTGTTGATGTGCCGGCAGGGGATTACACGTTAAGGGTAACGAAGCCGGAACATGCTGTTAAGGAATATTCAGTTACTGTTGGCATAAGTGATGTTGTTCAGGATGTAACACTTTGGCTCTATGGTGATGGCAACCATGACGGCCTTGTGGATGTTAAGGATGCAGTACTGATAAAGAAGCATCTTGCCAGCATGACTGTTGAGATGGACGAAGATGTAATGGATGTTAATGCGGATTTGACAATTGATATAAAAGATGCTGTAAAGCTTATGAAGAAGCTTGCAGGAATGACTGTGGAACTGGGAAAGGCATAAGGAGGTAATTATTATGAGGCATAAATATTTAAAACGAATTGTAAGCGTGCTGTTAGTGATTGCTATAGTAGTTGGAATGATACCAGTGAACAGCCTGACATTGTTTGCAGCGGAGAAGACTGAAATAGATGAGATTGAGGTTTCTTTTCGTTATGATGAATATATTCCTGTTGTGGGAAACGTGATTAAACATCATCCAACAGCATTTGATGAGGATGATGATAGAATCGGACTTACAGGAAGCAGCATTTTATGGAATATTGATGACAGTGATGTGTGCATCAATGATACCGATAATGACAACGGTATGTATTTTGAAGCGGGACGTACATACAATACAAAGATTGTGGTGGAGGTTTCCGACCCTGATTCATACACTATCGCTGAGGATGCAAAAGTAACTCTTAGCAATCCCGGCCAATTTACCTATACTTCAAAGTTGGAAGATGTTGTAGAGACTGCTAACGGATTGTATGGTAATTTTCGTTTGATTATCACTATGAATGGTGCTCGCACCTATCCCGATATTACAAAGGTAGTATTTGAGGATTCAGCCGCTCCGTCTGCAATGGACGGTTTGCCATATGCTGATTTGTGTTATAACAACTGTCAGCTAATTGAACAGGTGTGGTATGACGAAAATAATCAGTTTGTCAGTGAAGTGGAGGAGGGGTATACTTATACCCACAGGATCGTATTGAAGGCTAGGGAGGGCTATGCTTTTGATGAAAATGTGGAAGAGGTGCGCACTTATGTAGGTGCAAAGCAGACTCCTGTCAGTAAAACATTATCGGAAAATAATACGGTGCTGACTTTGTCATATCCATATATGATAGAGGGCGTTCTTCGCGTCAGTGATATAGAATTACAGCTTTCCTATTATTATGTAGATACTACACCGATAGGTGGACATAATGCTGCAGGAATGTATAAGATGGTTGATGCACCATCAGATGTTCCTTATCATAAAATATCCGAGGTAGGTACTTTCTGGTATGATGAAAATGGAAAAGGCCTACAGTCTTCTGATGTGTTCCAAGCAGGTAAAACCTACTACTTTGAGGTGGGCTTCAGTATCAAAGAAGAGCTGGAAGGTCAGTACCGCTTTGCAAAGGGGGAGCTGAATACTACTATTTCCGGTGGGGGTTACACAGGCAGAGGGTTGCAAAAGATTGAGAGAGTAGAAACTAACACTTCCAATGATACAATTATAAGGTTGCGCTACTATTTCACTGCACAGTTTCCTGCAGGAGCTGGCTATACAGCAAGTAATCCGGCTAAGTGCAGTACCTACGAAGAGTTTAAGTATGCCATGGAGCATGAAGGTATTCGTTATGTTGCCCTAGGTAATGTTAATGAAATTATTACACCAATAGAGGGAGATGGACTGATTGTTGCCATTAAGGTCAATGGAACCAAGAATCTTATGTTGCTTGGTGAGGCTACCTTCACGGCCCCGGCTAGTGGTAAAACATATGCTGCACTTTTGCATACTGTGTCAAATAATAATCTTAACATTAGTGGAACCGGCAGCCTGAAATTTAGGGCGGTTGCCAATAACTCATACAATGCGGTTATTTACAATCAGGGCGGTAATATAAGCGTGGATAGTGGTACACTGATTGGTTCATTCAACACAGCTGTTTATGGTAAGGCTATCTGGCAAAGTAGTGGAGAATTAAGAATTAAAGGGGGAAACCTTCTGGCAGAAAATGCTTTGGCTCCAGGAACGCGTCCTGGTTATAAATCGGCAGTAACCCTTGAAGGTGGCAATACATGGATTCAGGACGGAACCTTTAAGACGGAGAATGTAATTAGTACAATTGATTTACCTTATGGTATTGATATCGGTCAGAATGCTACTGTTGACTTGCAGGGTGGTACTTTCCATGGCATCTGTCTGCCAACGGATACAACACCGCTTGCTGATTATATGGATGAGAGTATTTACACACCGCTTTCTGATGAAAGTTGGTTTGACCCTAATTCACAGTATTCGCAAGAGTATGCGGAAAGTGGCAAAATTGTACGTATTGCGTGGCTGATAGATCATGCTGATGTTCATATTAATTCACCGGTTGCGGGAGTTGATATTAATGATAATTATTATAATGTAGTAACATCAGGTGTGCGTAGTGTGCTGTATTATCCACAATGGTATAAAGATGGAGAACTGATTACCTACGGTACATTTGAAGCCGGAGCCAATTATAAGGTGGTAATTCGTCTTGAACCAAAGTATGAATACAATGCGGAGTTTAAATCCGGCGTAACCGTTGCAGTAAATAATCAGGCCGCAGACGTGGTTGTTCCTAATGGAATGAGTGGAAAAGAGATAATTGAAATTACTTATGATTTTGGAGAATGTCCAAGTGTAATTGACAGTGTAGAATTGACAGTTACTGCACCTAAAGAGGGTAATAAGCCTTCTTATACAGTAGGGTGTGGCAGCAGTGCTTATTATGCGGTAGGTGGTAACAGTAACTACACGGATTACAGACGATGGTATGTATCAGACACCGGAGAGGATAATTCGTGGTCCGAGATGCAGCCTACGGATATATTTGTAGCAGGAAAATATTATAAGTTCTATGTGGACATCCGAACCATGAATGGCTATGAGTTTCCGGTTTATGACAACGGCAGTTCAATTATACCTGATGTTTCAGCTGGGGTTAACGGATATAGTGCTAATGTAATCAAGGCATACGATCAGGACCCGGAACGTTACATAACAGTGGAATATAACTTCGGTGAGTGTAATGACAGTGTGGTTGAAAATATTATTGTTATGGATGTAAGACAGCCTGTTGCAGGAGAACTGCCAACATATACCTATAATATTCTTGGTAGCGGATATAAGATGAATACTGCTAAAAATGCGTACTATGACGCATATTGGCTTAATCCTGCGGAAAAGTGGTACTATATTAAGAATGGTATCGGCTGGTATGATTTAACTAAGAATGACTGGGTGTATGAACATGAAGCATTTATACCGGGACATGAATATCAGGTTAATGTATATCTTGTGACAGAGGATGGTTACGAGTTTGCACATGATAAATATTACACGCCGGAAGTTACGGCAACAGTCAATGGGCAATCGGCAGATGTACATATAACAGGAAGCGATTGCACGTGGTCACAGCAGGTTGAGTATACATTTACCTGCAAGAAGCAGGAAATATACACAGTGTTTATCGGTGATTTAGACACACCTAAGGCAGGTAATACGCCTGACTATGATATAACAACCGGAATTCCTGAGTACTATATTTTGGACGCAGCCTATGGAATAGGCGGAATGTACTGGTATGATGAGCAGGGCGGTATGTTAACAGAAGATGATGAGTTTGAAGAAGGCAAGAAATATCAGCTGGAAATTAAGATAGTACCTGCCAAGGTTGACGGCGTAACAACGAGTGTGTTTGTAACAGGGCTTAATGCCATGGCTGATGATTTGCAGGCATCTGATGTATATGCCATGAGTGACAGGGCATATCTGTATTTTGATTATGTCTGTGAGGCAAAACACTCCGTTTCAGTTATGGGTACAATCACTTCTTTTGGAAGTGATACGGATGACATAATAGTTCAGCTTATTCCAAAGGGATTAACGGAAGTTGCTTATGAAACTTATGTAAGCGGAACATTAATCGGTTATGTTTTGATTGATGTACCGGCAGGGGATTACACGTTAAGGGTAACGAAGCCGGGACATGCTGTTAAGGAATATTCAGTTACTGTTGGCAGAAGTGATGTAGTTCAGGATGTGACACTCTGGCTCTATGGCGACGGTAATCACGACGGCCTTGTGGATGTTAAGGATGCCGTATTGATAAAGAAACATCTTGCCAGTATGATGGTTGATATGGACAAGGATGTAATGGATGTTAATGCGGACGCAGATGTTGATATAAAAGATGCCGTAAAGCTTATGAAGAAGCTTGCAGGTATGGAAGTTGAATTAGGAAAGTCATAATAATTATTATATCAGTGAGGAGGAAAGAAATGGTGAAACATAATGCTTTAAGAAAAGCTGTAAGTGTATTGCTGGTAGTGGTTATGGTTATGGGGCTTTTGCCTGTTACAACCTTACCGGTTTTGGGAGCAACTACTTACACCAAGCTGGGGAATATCTCGGAAGTAACGGCCACGGCTGATATTATCAGTCCTGCCATAGGAAGAAAGACGAAGATTCCGTATTTTACAGTTACTAATGCTGAGGGAAAAGGTGTTGAGATTGTAAACATAAACTGGCAGAAACTTAATGAATCCGATGAGTGGGAGAGTTATTACCCGGATACGGATCCTGTTTTTGTTGCCGGTACCTACCGCTTGAATGTTCAGCTACGTTCCGATAAAAACGGTGCTAATCAATATTACGCTTTGAAGTCAGATGCTTCTTTGTCCGTTAATGGTGTAGCTTGGACAGTTAGTCAGCCATTGGTGGATATGTATGATTACGGTGGTTACGGTTGGATTTATTTTGCCAGTCCTGAATACATTGTGTCAGAACATGTAGCGGGGCTAAAGCCTTTGGATAGTATTGTGGTAACAACAGAACCTGATAAATTGATTTATCGTGGAGGCGAAGATTTTGAACCGTTGGGAATGGAGGTTACAGCAATTTATAGTGATGGTTCTGCAGCGATTATTACAGATTATACCATAACTGATGGCTTGGATATGTCTGAGGGAAAAACTTCAGTTACCATCAGTTACGTGGAGGGGGGAGTTAAGAAAACAACAACCCAGCCCATTACAGTAGCTGAATCAATAGATGGAGAAATGGTAATTGAGGTGAATTCCTGGAGTGAATTCACAAATGCATTTTCCTATTCCAACTATCAGAGAGAAAAGTATACAATTAAATTGATGAAAGATCTGGACTACAGTGCAGCTGATGCGAAAAGAAGTGCAACGACTCTTATAGATGTTCATGTAAGAGGGTGCTTTGTAACCCTTGATTTTAACGGACATACACTTTCATGTACGGATAGGGTTTCTTCATCAGATTTGCAGTCGTCGCTATCGGACTTTATAAGGATAACTATGCATCCAATATATTCTGCCAGACCGTCTGAGCTGAGATTAACCGATTCAGTAGGTGGCGGAGGTATCTACATGAACTCTCACCGTGCGTATGATAATCAGCTTGCGGCACTACATGTTGTTGATGCGTGTGACTATTGGATAGACGGCGCTTATCAGACTTGTAGCAGGTACAATAGGCTTATTATCGATGGTGGTAATTATACTCTTGAGGCACAGACTGAAAAAACAGGAGTGGGTACTAATGATAGAAATACCTATTACCGTGGTACGGTAATAGCTGATGTTATGGGATATGTGGAAATTAACGGAGGTACATTCACTGCCATAAGTCATGGCATTGTAAATTACGGTGATGATATGTGTGCAAGAGAGCTGTCAGCTTTTGCAACATGCGGTAATGCCACTGCGAATCCCGGTGGTGCAGAATACGGACGTACTGTTATTAATGGAGGAACTTTTATTTCTGACGGATATGCCGTTCACCACTTTGATCACTCTTATTCTGTGTACGAAACACGATATATGAGCTTTCCGTTGATTAATGGCGGTGTTTTTGCAGGAAGCGTAGGCTATGTAGGAATGAGCTTTACTTATGAAAATTATGATACATCGGGCTATGGTATGGAAGAATATAGGGAAAAACCTGCATCACAAATTATAAACAGTGAATCCTATGTGCGTTGTATAAAAAATGGTAAATTCTACGAACTTGATGAATTGACAGTGGGAGATCTTCACGAATCCACAGCTTTATATGTGCTTTCTGATTCGCTTTTTGGTTTAAAGACACTGCCGGGTACGGGAGATGTAACTGATTTGCACAGAAATACGGAGCAGACAGACTTGTTTAAGGTTATATATCAAGTTCCATATGGCTTTACTGCATCCCAGATTAGTCCGTATATTTCCGTTGTCCCTAATGGAGCTGCGGTAATTACTGAAAATGTTGCGGAAAAAACTATTAATTATGCTGATTATAAGGATGGTCTTACTGTAAAACTTGGAATTACCACAACTGTTGCAGGTGAAGAGGTTGCATTTGAAAGAGCCTACACAATCAATGTTTCAGAATTACCGATGTCAGCAGAGATTGTGTCGCAACCTGTGTCGTGCAGCGTTGAGCCGGGTAAGTATGCAGAGGCTACTGTTGTAGCTGATTATGCTAAAGCGTACCAGTGGTACTGTATGTTCGAGGGAACACCTTTGGCACTAACGGACAGTATAGTTAATATGCTTGGCTTAGAGATAGAAGGTTACACGTCTGCTACACTTAGACTTTCACTGGATGGTATTGGAAAAGAGCAGTTTTATTGTGAAGTAACAGGAATGGACGATACAAAGGTAAAAACTAACAGGATATATTTTACATATGGAGATAAGCCGTCCCTTATAGGCTTAAGCGGAGGTGAGTATTATGAAGGAAGCGAAGCTAAATTCAATATGTGGGCCGATTATGCCGAAAGAATTACCTGGTATGTTATGGAAAAATATAGCGGAAACGTCAACATATACACACTTGATGAGTTTGCGGAGTTGACAGGTTGTGAATATCAAACTTTACATAAAGGTATAGGCTCAAAGCTTTACACGGCATCAGTTATATTTAAGAATGCTGATGCAAACTGGGCTAACAAATATAAAGTCGGATATATGCTTGAAAACAGTTTAGGCAAGGTTCCATTTGATCCTGAGGAGACTGTTCCTTTTACACTTGTTGAAAAAAAGCCTGAAGTAACCAAACTTATAGAAACACAAAGCTGTACAAGAGGTGGTAATATGACATTTACTTTTACGGCAAAAGATATGATTGATGCTGAGTGGATATTTGAGAAAGCAGACGAGGAAGGTATAATGGTTGCTTATTCTCTGGATGACATGAAAGCACTGTTTCCTAATGTCTGGTTTAACACTTCGATTACAGATGAAACAGCAACACTGAGTGTAAGCAATGTACAGTCAGAGCTTTGTGAATATGTAATCTACGCCAATGCAGTGGGGGACTCGGCCTCTGCTTCGGCAGGAACGGCTGCGTTTAATGTTATTTCCGGTATGGGGGCAACTGTCAGTGGAACAATTAC